>JAGWTL010000353.1 GCA_028869035.1 Burkholderiales bacterium
TGTGCCATGCGGCGTTGCAAATGCTCGCCGGGCCTACGGGCCCGTCTGTGCTTTGCGCCTTGCCTGCCGCAGCGCTGGTCAGCCGCTTGCCGGCGATTTCACAGATTCAGTCTACTAGCGCTTGAGCCCGAAGGTCTCCAGCATCTGCTCGGTCTGTTTCTGCATCTGCTCCTGCATCTGCAGGTAGAGGTTCTTGGACTGTTCCAGGTTCTGCGTCACCAGGCCCTGCATCATGGGCGCCTGCATGGCCATGAACTGGCTCCACATCTCGGGCGTCAGCCCCTTGGACTGCTCGGCAAGCCTGGTCTGCATGTCCTGCAGGGTCTGGATGTTCTTCTCCAGGTAGCCCCCCATGAAACCCTGCATGGCATGGCCATAAAAACGGATCACACTGGAAAGCACCGAGGTGCTGAACATGGGGGACCCGCCGGCCTCCTCTTCCAGGATGATCTGCAGGAGGATGCTGCGCGTCAGGTCTTCGCCGCTCTTGGCATCGCGCACCACGAAGGGGTCGCTGTCCATGACCAACTGCTTGATCTCGGTGAGCGTGATGTAACTCGACGTGCGGGTGTCGTACAAGCGGCGGTTGGGGTATTTCTTGATGATCCGCTCAGCGCCTGCAGCGGCCTCGCCCTTTTTCTCTTTCATGCCCTGATCTCCTCTGCACGGTCCTGCGGACCGTTTACATGTACTGCGCTGCAACACATTCTAGGAAGCCGCAAGCGCCACCACCCCAAGGTTTACCCTGAGAGCGGATGGCGACAAGACGGAAAGGGATTTTGGTAGGCGCGATTGGACTCGAACCAACGACCCCCACCATGTCAAGGTGGTGCTCTAACCAGCTGAGCTACGCGCCTGAGAATTCGTTCGAGAGAGCGAGTATAGCAGCAAACTTCCGCTCGCCTTCCGCTTCGCGGTCGCGCCGCCAGAGAAAAGAAGGGCTGCGCCATAATTGACGTGAACGTAAGGTCAGAACACAGGAGCTTTTCATGCAGATCGCAGGCAAGGTATTCATCGTCACCGGCGGCGCTTCCGGCCTGGGCGAAGGCACGGCACGTTTGCTGGCCGCCCATGGCGGCAAGGTTGTGATTGCCGACATGCAGGCCGACAAGGGCGAGGCCGTGGCCAAGGGGATAGCCGGTGCTTTCGTCAGATGCGACGTGAGCCAGGAAACCGACGCCCAGGCCGTCGTCGCCAAGGCCGTCTCCCTGGGCAAGCTCATGGGCCTGGTCAACTGCGCCGGCATCGCCCCGGCCGAGAAGACCGTGGGCAAGAACGGCGCGCACGCGCTGGCCAGCTTCAGCCGCACCATCACCGTCAACCTGATCGGCAGCTTCAACATGATCCGCCTGGCCGCCGACGCCATGTGCAAGAACGAGCCCGAGGCCACGGGCGAGCGCGGCGTGATGATCTCCACGGCCAGCGTGGCTGCTTTTGATGGCCAGATCGGCCAGGCCGCCTACAGCGCCTCCAAGGGCGGCATCGTGGGCATGACCCTGCCGATCGCGCGCGACCTGGCGCGCAACGGCATCCGCAATATGACCATCGCACCCGGCATCTTCGGCACCCCCATGCTCTTCGGCATGCCGCAGGAGGTCCAGGACGCACTGGCCGCCAGCGTGCCTTTCCCCAGCCGCCTGGGCACCCCCGAGGACTACGCCAAGCTGGCCCGGCACATCTTCGAGAACGACATGCTCAACGGCGAGGTGATCCGCCTGGACGGCGCCATCCGCCTGGCACCGCGCTGAGCGCCTCCCAGGAGCTCGCATGCGCAGCACACGGCAACTTCCGGTCCTGCTGCTCGCAGGCCTGCTCCTGCTCGCGATCCCCGCCGGTGCGAAATCCCCCGCACCGTCCAGCGGTGTCCCGGCCCAACCCGAGGCCGCCAGCGGCCGGCAGAACAAGGCCGGCTGGGCCAGCAAGAAGTTTGCGGTCGCGGCGGCGCACCCGCTGGCCGTCGAGGCGGGTTACCAGATCCTCAAGGCCGGCGGCAGCGCCGTGGATGCCGCCGTGGCCGTGCAGATGGTGCTGGCCCTGGTCGAACCCCAGTCCAGCGGCATCGGTGGCGGTGCCTTCATGCTGCACCACGACGGCCAGATCACCGAAGCCTACGACGGCCGCGAGACTGCGCCGAGCGAGGCCGATGAAGACCTCTTCCTCGACGCACAACGCCAGCCCCTGAACTTCCAGGCCGCAGCCGTGGGCGGGCGCGCGGTCGGCACACCCGGCGTGCTGCACATGCTGGCGCTGGCCCATCAGCAGCATGGCCGCCTGCCCTGGCGACAGCTCTTCCAACCCGCCATCACCCTGGCCGAAGAGGGTTTCCCGGTCGGCCTGCGCCTGCATGCCCTGCTCGCCGAGGCCGACACCCTGCGGCAGGACCCGGACGCCGCGGCGTATTTCTTCGACAGCCAGGGCCGGCCCTGGCCGGTCGGCCACCGCCTGAAGAACCCGGAGCTGGGCGCCGTGCTGCGCCGCATTGCCGACGAGGGTGCGCGCGTCTTCTACGAAGGCGAGATTGCCACGGCCATCGTGCGCAAGGTCCGCGAACACCCGGGCAACCCGGGCCGCCTCACCCTGGCCGACCTGGCCGACTACGAATCCACGGTGCGCCCTCCCCTGTGCTTCGTCTACAGCGCGCGACCGCTCAGCCCTCCCAGGGCCCGCCAGCGGGACGTCCGCATCTGCGGCATGCCGCCGCCGAGTTCGGGCGCCCTGGCCATGGGGCAGATCCTGGGCCTGCTGGCGCACACGCCCGCTTCCCGATTCCCGCTGCAACGCAGCCCCTCAGGCCCGGTCCCCGGGCCCGACTGGCTGCACCTCTATGCCGAAGCCTCGCGTCTGGCCTTTGCCGACCGCGCCGTCTACGTGGCGGATCCGGA
>JAGWTL010000354.1 GCA_028869035.1 Burkholderiales bacterium
CAGGTCTTCGGGCAGGAACTGCACGATGGCCGAGATGCTGGCGTGCACACGCACATGGCCGCGCACGCCGTCCACGTACTCGCTGAGTTCGCCCTGCATCTTCTCCAGGCTGTAGAGCACGGAGCGCGCATGGTGCAGCAGGCTTTCACCAGCCGGCGTGAGGTCCACGCCGCGCGTGTGCCGATACAGCAGCGGGGTGCCCAGCGTGGTTTCGAGGTCGGCCAGGCGTTTGCTGATGGCCGAGGCGGCGATGAATTCGCGTTCGGCCGCGCGGCCGATGCTGCCCAGTTCGCAGACGGCCACGAACAGCTGCAGGGACGTGAGGTCCATGCGGCGAGCGAAGCTGCGATCGGCGGTTTTCATCGGGCGGATACGGGTTTGTCATCGCGTTTGGCGATGAGTTTTCCGATTTTCCCTTATGGGGAGGATGTTTGTCATCGTGTTTCGCGATGACTGTGCTGCCTGGCGGGTGATGCCGGGGGTCGGGTTCCGGTGGCGAGGCTCAGTCGACGATCAAGGCGCAATCCAGCACGCGCACGCGGTGGTCGACGTAATAACCACCGAACTCGGTGTAGCGCAGCACGAGACGCCGGCAGGCCTGGCAGCGCCAGACATCGCAGCGGTTGTAGGGAAACCAGGCCAGGGCCACCGGGGCGGCGGGGTCGTCATAACGGGTGCCGGCGGGGTGGTATTCCTCGAAGGTCGGCTCGTAGACTTCGGGGTCACGCAGGGTGGCGAGCCGGGTCATGAGCGCGGCGGGCCAGCGCTCTTCGGTCAGGCTGCTCCAGCCGGCGTAGGCGCCCAGGCCGCAGGCGCACGGGGCCGTGCCCGGGGCTTCGGTCTGCAGGGCACGCAGTTCGGCGGGGCGCTGGATCTGTTTCATACGGGATTCCCAAAGAACAACCCGCCGACGTTGCCGTGCGGCGGGTTGTTCTGTGCGGCTTAGCGCTTGGCCAGCGGCGGCACGTCGCGGCGCGGGGAGCCGGTGAAGAGCTGGCGCGGACGGCCGATCTTGTACTCGGGGTCGCTGATCATCTCGTTGAGCTGGGCGATCCAGCCCACGGTGCGGGCCAGGGAGAAGATGCCGGTGAACAGGTTGACCGGGATGCCGATGGCGCGCTGCACGATGCCGGAGTAGAAGTCCACGTTCGGGTAGAGCTTGCGCTGCACGAAGTAGTCGTCTTCCAGCGCGATCTTTTCCAGGGCCATGGCCAGCTTGAACAGCGGGTCGTTTTCCAGGCCCATCTCCTGCAGCACTTCCTTGCAGGTTTCCTGCATGAGCTTGGCGCGCGGGTCGTAGTTCTTGTAGACGCGGTGACCGAAGCCCATGAGCTTGACGCCCGAGTTCTTGTCCTTGGCCTGCTTGATGAATTCGCCGATCTTCTCGACGCCGCCGTTGTTCTGGATATCACCGAGCATATTGAGCGCCGCTTCGTTGGCGCCGCCGTGGGCCGGGCCCCAGAGGCAGGCCACACCGGCGGCGATGGCGGCAAACGGGTTGGTGCCGGAGGAGCCACACAGGCGCACCGTGGAGGTGGAGGCGTTCTGCTCGTGGTCGGCGTGCAGGATGAAGATGCGGTCCAGCGCGCGCTCGAGCACGGGGTTGACCTTGTAATCCTCGCAGGGCGTGCCGAACATCATGCGCAGGAAGTTGCCGGCATAGCTCAGGTCGTTGCGCGGGTACATATAGGGCTGGCCCACGCCGTACTTGTAGGCCATGGCCACCAGGGTGGGCATCTTGGCGATCAGGCGGATGGCGGCAATCTCGCGGTGTTCGGGATTGTTGATGTCCGTGCTGTCGTGGTAGAAGGCCGACAGGGCGCCGACCAGGCCGGTCAGCACGGCCATGGGGTGGGCGTCGCGGCGGAAACCCCGCAGGAAGAACTGCATCTGCTCGTTGACCATGGTGTGCATGGTCACGCGCCGGGTGAACTCGGTCTTCTTGGCGGCATTGGGCAGGTCACCGTAGAGCAGCAGGTGGCAGGTTTCCATGAAGTCGCACTGGGTGGCCAGCTGCTCGATGGGGTAGCCGCGGTACAGCAGCTCGCCCTTGTCGCCATCGATGTAGGTGATGGCCGACTGGCAGGAGGCTGTGGACAGGAAGCCCGGGTCATAGGTGAACATGCCGGTCTGGCCGTAGAGCTTGCGGATGTCGATCACGTCCGGGCCGATATTGCCCTGGTAGACCGGCAGCTCCATGCTGGGGGTGCCGTTACTGAACGACAGGGTGGCTTTGTTGTCAGCGAGTTTCATGGGGACCTTTCAACGGGTTTCTCTCAACATCATCAATACTTCTTGCACATCCGGGCGATCGAGTTCAGGACTGACCGTGGCCAGGGGCTTGCGGCCCAGATGCAGGTCCAGCAGGTCGTTGTCGCTCAGGTCCATCAGGGCGTTCAGGCCCTGCGACTGTCGCACGTTCAGCGTGGACTCGAACTTGCGAAAAAAACGTTCGATGAAGAGATCGTTCTCGAGCAGGCCCCGGCGGCAGCGCCACTTCAGCTTGCTCAGTGCTCTTTCGTCGATCAGTTCATTGTCCACGGTGGTCTGCTCGGTCCGATTCCTTACACCGCGCGGGCGACCATCATTTCCTTGATCTTGCCGATGGCCTTGGTCGGGTTCAGGCCCTTGGGGCAGACGTCGACGCAGTTCATGATGGTGTGGCAACGGAACAGGCGGTAGGGGTCTTCCAGATTGTCCAGGCGCTCGGCGGTGGCCTCGTCGCGGCTGTCGGCGATGAAGCGATAGGCCTGCAAGAGGCCGGCCGGGCCGACGAACTTGTCCGGGTTCCACCAGAAGCTCGGGCAGCTGGTGGAACAGCTGGCGCACAGGATGCACTCGTACAGGCCGTTGAGCTCCTCGCGCTCCTCGGGGCTCTGCAG
>JAGWTL010000355.1 GCA_028869035.1 Burkholderiales bacterium
AAGGGGATGTCTTGGCCTGTGGCCCAGATCACGCTGTTGGTCGCTGATTTACGGCTAGAACCGGTACCCACCACGTCGCCCACGTAGGCCACGAGGTTGCCCTTTTTCTTCAGGTCTTCAATGAACTGAATGGGGCCGCGCACGCCGTCTTTTTCGGGCTTGAAGGCCGCGTCAGGACGCGTGTTCTTGAGCATCGCCAAGTAGTGCATGGGGATGTCAGGACGTGTGGTCGCGTCAGGTGCGGGTGACAAGTCGTCGGTGTTGGTTTCGCCAGGCACTTTGAACACGGTCACGGTGATGCTCTTGGGCACTTCGGGACGGCTGGTGAACCATTCGGCATCGGCCCAGCTCTGGACCACGGCCTTGGCGTTGGCGTTGCCCTTGGCGGCCTTTTCCTGCACGTCGTGGAACTGGTCGAACATCAGCAGGGTCTTCTTCAGGCCGTCGGCGGCGACCTTGCCCACCTGGGCGTCGTCGAGCAGGTCGATCAGCGGCGTCAGGTTGTAGCCGCCCAGCATGGTGCCCAGCAGCTCGGTGGCCTTCTCGCGCGAGATCAGCGCGCATTTCTCGCTGCCATGGGCCACGGCCGCCAGGTAGCTGGCCTTGACCTTGGCCGCATCGTCCACGCCGGCGGGCACGCGGTGCGTGATCAGCTCGACCAGGGTGGTCTCCTCACCCTTGGGTGGGTTCTTCAGCAGTTCGATCAGCTCGCCGGTCTGCTTGGCCGTCAGCGGCAGCGGGGGAATGCCGAGTGCGGCTCGTTCAGCGACATGGGCGCGGTAGGCTTGCAACATGGTGACTCCTTCTTAGCAAATTCAAAATATGCCCCCGCCTCAGGCGGGAACAGTGGGCGGATTCAAGGCGACCGGTGTCGCGAAATAAGCTTGCATGGCAGCGGGCAAGACACGCCCGGTCTGATGGGCGCGCTCCAGCACCTGCCAGAAATAACGGTAACTGGCACGGTCGTGCAACTGCCCTTCGTGACTCACGGGAGCCCACTGCGCCTGTTCGGCCGCCTGGACGATGGCAGCGGCGCGCTCGATGTCGGCCCCACTCGGTGCCAGCGCCTCCAGGATGGGACGGATCTGGCTCGGATGGATGCTCCACATGCGCGTGTAACCGAACTCGCGCGCGGCCTTGCGGGCTGCGGCCTTCATCGCCTCGACATCGCTGAACTCGGTCACCACACAATGCGAGGGCACCTTGCCGTGTGCATGGGAGGCCGAGGCGATCATGAGCTTGGCACGACGTACCAGCGGGTGACTGAACTGGCCCAGCTCGCCCGTCACACTGTCGGGCCGTGAACTCATGGCGCTGTCGGGGATGGCCCCGCCGTGCGCCGAGACGAAATCCATGAGGCCGAAGCTGATGGACTGCACGCGCGGATGCGCGGCGATGTCGAAGGCGCGATGCACTGCGGCCGGCGACTCCAGCAGCACCTGCAAGGGCAATGGATCACGCCGGCCGGCGCCACGCGCCGCCGCATCAACTGCGGCCACGGCGCGCTCCACATCGGCCACCGTCTCGACCTTGGGGATCATGAGGTGGCACAGGGCAGCACCGGCACCGCCGACGATGGCGGCCACGTCGGCCTCGAAGGCCGCATGGTCCACCGGGTGCACGCGCACCGCAATGCGCGGCGTTGCAGGCAAGGCCGCCTTGCGCGCACTGGCCTGCGCTTCGTTGGCCAGCGTCACCACCATCTGCGCATGGTCATGCTCGCCACCTACGGGCGCGCCGTCCTCGCAATCGAGCGAAACGTCAAAGACGCAGGCACCGAACTCGGCCGTCATCTCGGCCTGCAGTTGCAGACTCTTGCGCATGCGCACCTCCACGCCGCTGTAATGGTCGCAGACCGGCAGGAAGCCGGCCGAGGCCTGGGCGCCGAGGAGGATGTCGCGCGGGTGAGCCATGGAAATTACAGCAGGTGCTTCACGCCGTCCTGCTCACCCACCAGTTCGGCCAGGGTCTTGGCTATGCACTTCTGGCTGAACTCGTCGATGGCCAGGCCCTCGACCAGCTTGTACTCGCCGCCTTCGCAGGTGACGGGGAAACCGAACATGACGTCCTTCGGGATGCCATACTGGCCGTCCGACGGAATGCCCATGGTGACCCATTTGCCGTTGGTGCCCAGGGCCCAGTCGCGCATGTGGTCGATGGCGGCGTTGGCAGCCGATGCAGCGGAGGACAGGCCGCGCGCCTCGATGATGGCCGCGCCGCGCTTGCCAACGGTGGGCAGGAAGACGTTGGCGTTCCATTCCTGATCGTTGATCATCTTGGCCACGCTCTCGCCCTTGATGGTGGCGAAGCGGTAGTCGGCGTACATGGTGGGCGAGTGGTTGCCCCAGACCGTGAGCTTCTCGATGTCGGCCACGGCCTTGCCGGTCTTGGCGGCGATCTGGCTGGCGGCGCGGTTGTGGTCCAGGCGCAGCATGGCGGTGAAGTTCTTGGCCGGCAGGTCCGGGGCCGACTTCATCGCGATGTAGGCGTTGGTGTTGGCGGGGTTGCCCACGACCAGCACCTTGACGTTGCGCGAGGCGACGGCGTTGAGTGCCTTGCCCTGCGTCGTGAAGATGGCGCCGTTGACGGCCAGCAGCTCGGCGCGCTCCATGCCGGGGCCGCGCGGACGCGAGCCGACGAGCAGGGCGTAGTCGGTGTCCTTGAAGGCGGTCATCGGGTCGCTGTGCGCTTCGACGCCGGCCAGCAGCGGGAAGGCGCAGTCTTCCAATTCCATGATCACGCCCTTCAGCGCGTTCTGAGCCTTCTCGTCGGGGATTTCCAACAGTTGAAGGATGACGGGCTGGTCCTTGCCCAGCATTTCGCCAGAGGCGATGCGGAACAGCAGGGCGTAGCC
>JAGWTL010000033.1 GCA_028869035.1 Burkholderiales bacterium
TGAGGCTTTCATAAATCATGACAAGCACCTCACATCCGCTCGCCCTGAGCCTGTCGAAGGGCTTCGACAGGCTCAGCCTGAACGGCAGGTGTCATGAATAAAGAAAACATCAATAGGCAGGCTCCACCCCCTCTCCTCCCCGCATCGCACCCCCGCCGCCGGGGCTACACTGGCAGGCACTTTTGCCAGCCTTGGGCGGGCCGCGCTTGGAGAAGGCTTATGAATTTCCTGGACGACATGAAGATCGGCACACGGCTGGCCCTGACTTATGCCATTGTGCTGCTGCTGATGCTGGGCATCCTCTACGAGGGCTACAGCACCCTGAGCCAGATCGCCGCGCAGGCGCCGCAGTTCCAGGCCACCATCTCTGGCGCACAGACGGGCATGCTGGTCATGGGCGTGCTGGCCTTGTTGCTGGGCACGGTTTCCACGGCGCGTCAGGCGCGCACCATTTCCGCGCCGCTGGCCGACGCCGTGCTGATTGCCGAGACGGTGGCCTCGGGCGACCTGAGCCACGACTTCGAGAACACGCGCAAGGGCGAATTCGGCCGCCTGCTGGAGGCCATGGGCACCATGGAAGACACGCTGACCGATCTGGTCACCCGCATCAAGGAAAGCACCGCCCCGCTGGCCGACTCGTCCCAGGAAATTGCCGACTCCAACGCCGACCTGGCCCGGCACACCCTGCTGCAAGCCGAGGCGCTGGACCACGCGGCCGCCCGCATGACCGAGCTGACAGCCACCGTGCGCGAGAACGCGCAGCGCGCGCACAACGCCAACGGGCTGGCCGGCAATGCCTCGGGCATTGCACAGCGCGGCGGTGTGGTGGTGGGCGAGGTGGTGCAGACCATGCAATCCATCAGCAACAGTTCGCGCCAGGTGGTGGACATCATTGCCGTGATCGAGGGCATCTCGTTCCAGACCAATATCCTGGCGCTCAATGCCGCGGTGGAAGCGGCCCGGGCCGGCGAGCAGGGGCGCGGTTTTGCCGTGGTGGCGGGCGAGGTGCGCGTGCTGGCCCAGCGCAGCGCCGAAGCCGCCAAGCAGATCCGTGACCTCATCAGCCATTCGGCGCAGCAGGTGGAAGCGGGGGCCCAGCTGGTGGACCGCGCCGGCCACACCATGCAGGACATCGTGCAGGCCGTGCAGCAGGTGACAGATTTGCTGGCCGAGATTTCCACGGCCTCGGCCGAGCAGAGCCGCGGCGTGAACGATGTGTCTGAATCCGTAGCGCGGATGCAGGCCGAGACACGCCACAACACCCAGCAGGTCACCCACACCGCCGAAGCCGCCAGCGACATGAATGAGCGCGTGCGCCAGCTGCAGGTGGCGGTGGACCAGTTCAAGGTCTGAGCGTCGGCGGGCCAGGCGGCATGGGACGCGGCGCGCACTATCACGTCTACGTGGTCGAGCTGTCTCGGGACGTGCTCTTTGAAGCCAGATTCAGGAAATGCAATCCTGCTTATGTCGAGGGCCAACCCTGCGTCTACGTGGGCATGACGGGCCTGGACCCCGATGTGCGTTTTGACAAGCACAAGGCCGGCATCCAGGCCAACCGCTATGTGACGAAGTACGGCCTGCGCCTGCTGCCCGACCTCTACGAAGGGTTCAACCCCATGAACTACAAGGACGCGCAGGAGCGTGAGGTGGAAGTCGGCATCGACCTGCGCTCGGCGGGGTTTGGTGTGTGGCAAGCTTGATCCAGCTATTGATGTTTTCTTTATTCATGACACCTGCCGTTCAGGCTGAGCCTGTCGAAGCCCTTCGACAGGCTCAGGGCGAGCGGATGTGAGGTGCTTGTCATGATTTATGGAAGCCTCAATAGCTTGCAACAGAGAACACCCATGACCGCTCTCACCTTGCGCCCCATCAACCCGGACGTGTACAGCGTGCATGCCCCCGATGGCACACACGTGGGCAACCTCAAGCGCATCGGCGCGGCCTGGAAGTTCAAGGCCATCGGTTACGACGCCGCGGGCAAGGTGGTCCCAGGGGGCGGCCCGCTGACCGACAGGCACAACACCGCGTTCAGCGCGCCGGATGCCACCGAGGTGAACGCCAAACTCGGTGTCATGCCCCTGGGTTAATCTCGCGGCCAGACAAAGAAGGAAACACCATGAAAAAACTCAAGGTCCAGATCCATCTGGAGATGACCGTGCCCGGCGACTGGGAGCTGGTCCAGACCTCGGAAGGCACGCCCGTGCTGAAGCTGCCCAACGGTCAGTACCTGGACCTGGCCATCGAGCCCCTGTTTGCCGACGACCCCGAAGACACCTGGCGCAGCACCGACAGCGACGCGGCGCTCAACGACATCCTGGACATGGTGGAGAGCGAAGAGGTCAGCTACGAGTTCGTGACGCACTGAGGCGTCTGCGCTGCGCCGGATGGCTCAGCGCTTTTTCTCGACCGGGTTGGCCAGGAGCGCCGTGGCCGGGTAGGCCCGCAGGAATTCCCGCGCTTTCTCCACGGGGGCGCTGAGCCAGGCGTCCCAGGCGCCTTCGTTCAGGATGACGGGCATGCTTTTGTCGCTGCCGGGCTGCTGGTAGCGGTGCATCAGCGCATGGCTGTTGGCGTTCACGGTCAGCAACGCGTAGCTGACGATCACCTCGCCCTCAAGCCCTTTCCAGCACTCCCACAGGCCGGCCACACCCATGGGCTTGCCGTCCACCCGGGCGATGCGGGTGGGCACGGCCTTGCCGCTGCGCCAGTCGTCCGCCAGAAAGGCCATCATGGGCACGATGCAGCGCTGCCCGGCCAGCCAGGCCTCACCGAAGTTGGTGGATGTGCTCATGGTGTCGGCCCGGGCGTTCACGAGTTTGGTGGAACGCAGCTTGGCGTCCGACGCGGACTTGACCCAGCGCGGCACCAGGCCGAACTGCCCGGCCACCAGCGCGCGCTGAGATGGGTCGGGATGGGCAGGCGTTTCGGCTTCGCTCCCAACAAGACGGATGAACACTCCCGGCTGGCGCGGCCAGACCTCGCGCCCCAGCGGCGCCTCGGGTGCAGCCACATGAAAGGCGTCGGGGTAGAGCGTGTTGGGCAGGGTCTCGTAATGGGAACTCATGGGCCCATGCTATCCCACGGCCACTGCGCAAACCATTGATCTCGGTTATTCTGGCCTGGCCCCATCGAGGGCCATGTAAAAAATACGAGGAGACACCATGTTCAAGAAGCTGTTCTGCGCAGCGGCTGCTGCGCTGCTCGCCAGTTGCGCCGGCACGCCCCCTGCCCCGCCCAACGATCCGGTGACACTGCGCGTCAACATGTTCCGCGGGGCCAGCAACATCCCGGTCTACATGGCCATGGAGCGCGGCGCTTTTGCGCGCCGCGGCATCACCCCGGTGCTGCAGTTCACGCCCAACTCGGACGCGCAGCGCGCGGGCCTGGCGGCGGGGCAGTTCGAGATTGCGCACGCGGCGGTGGACAACGCGGTGGCGATGGTGGAGGTGGCGCGCGAGGACGTGATCATCGTCGCCGGGGGCGACTCGGGCATGAACGATTTCTTCGTGCGGCCGGAGATCACGGGCCTGGCCGATCTGCGCGGCCGCAACCTGGTGGTGGACGCGCCCAACACGGCCTACGCGGTGCTGGCGCGCAAGATCCTCAAGGACGCGGGCCTGACCAGCGGCAAGGACTACGCGCTCAAGCCCATCGGCGGCACACAGGGGCGGGTGGCCTCGCTGGCCACGCCGGAGGGCGCGGGCACCATGCTGAACCCGCCCTGGAGCTACCTGGCCCAGCGCGCCGGTGCCAAGAGCCTGGGCAGCACGAAAGAACTGTTCGGCGCCTACCAGGCCTCGGGCGCCTTCGTGATGCGACGCTGGGCCGCGGCCAATCCCGGCGCGCTGGAGCGTTACCTGGGCGCCTACATCGAAGGCTGCCGCGCGGCGCAGGACCCGGCCCGGCGCGAGCCGGTGGTCACCGTGCTGCAGCGCGAGCTGAAGCTGGAGCGCGGCATTGCCGAGCTGGCCTACAAGGACCTGCTGACGCCCGGCCATGGCCTGGCGCGCGACTGCGCCTTCGACCTGGCGGGGTTCCGCAACGTGCTGGCGCTGCGCGCCGAGATCGAGGGCCAGTGGAACGGGCAGGCCCCCGCACCCGACAAGTACCTGGACCTGGGCTACTACACGCGGGCCCGCGCCGTGCCATAACAACACCCCGGGGCCTGAACGTATCGGCCCGGCGCGTTTTTCGCTACAGTAGCTCACACATGCGGAGGACCGCAGTCGGGAAAGAAACTTCATGCAGCCATCGCGCCAAGGATCACGACGCCGGGCCCGGGACACCGTGCTGGAAAAAGGCATTCTGGTCACGGTCTTCGGCATCGTCTTCCTGATCTCGCCGCTCATCCTCAAGGGTTCAGGCACGCTGGTCGCGGTGTCCAGCGGCATGCGCACCGCGGGCTGGTGGGTGCTGGGCCTGGGCCTGGTGCTGATCGGCCTGCACCTCTTCCGGCTGCGTTTGGCCCGGGAGGTGCGCCCCGAACCGGAGGCCTCGGTCTCGCGGTTCCAGCATTCGATCCTGCCCGATGAGCTGCTGTACCCGCCCAGCCGCGTGCGCCTGGAGCCCATGCTGCGGGATGCCCCCGAGACCGACCCCTTCGAGCCCTCCACCCTGCCGGCCGAACTGGAAGCGCAGGACGCTCTCGCGCCGCCGCGGCCCGAGCAGGCCTGGGGCCCCAGGGTGTGGGCGCAGATCGAGTGGCGCCGCTTCGAGGCGGTTTGCGAGGCCCTGTTCGCGCAGGTGGGTTTCCAGACCCGCGCCCAGCCCCACGGTGCGGATGGCGGGGTGGACATCTGGCTGCATTCCCGCAACGCCCAGGGGCCGGTGGCCGTGGTCCAGTGCAAGCACTGGCAGCGCAAGCCGGTGGGTGTGAAGGAGCTGCGGGAGCTGCTGGGGGTGATGGCCTCCCACCAGCTCAAACGGGGCACCTTTGCCGCCAGCGGCCGCTACTCCCGGGAAGCGCTGCAGTTCGCGCACGACAACGGCATCAATGTGCTGGACGGGGCGGCCCTGCTGGCGCTGATCGCCCGGCGCAAGCCCGACCAGCAGCAGGCACTGCTGAACGTGGCCTACGAGGGCGACTACTGGCGGCCGACCTGCGCGAGTTGCGGCACCAAGATGGTGGAGCGCCATGTGTCGCAAAGCGGTTCGGTGTTCTGGGGCTGTACGGACTACCCGCGCTGCCGCAACACCCTGTCGATGGCCCACGCAGTCTGAAGCCTTGTACGCAGAAACCGCAATCTTTCGCAAGCCGGGCCGCATAAACTGAGGCGCTGACCTGACCGCCACCGTGCCGCTCGACCCCGCCACCCTGATTTTCCTGAACGTTGCCAACCTGCTGGCGATGTCCACGGCCTTGCCGCTGGTGATGGGGCAGAACCCGAGCCCGGCCGCGCACCGCGCGCGCGCCTCGATGATGATCAGCGCCGCCGCCTGGCTGGCGCTGATCCTGGCGGGCTTCTGGCGTGAGCAGTGGCCGGACCAGTTGCTGTCCAGCCTGGCCATGGCCCTGCTGAGTTTCAGCAACTGGCTGATCTACCAGGCCTTGAACCATTGGCTGGGGCCGCGCCCGCTGGGCCGCCTGTTGCTGGTACTGGTGCTGGCCACGCCTGTGGGCTACGCGCTGAGCTTCGGCAGCTACCCGGTGCGTGTGGGCTGGGCCAATCTGCTGATCGCGGGACAGTTGCTGATCCTGGCGCGCGCCACACTGCTGCCCACGCGCAGCGAGTTCGGCCAGGGCACCTGGCGTTTCCTGATGTTCGGTTGCGTGAGCGTGATGGCCGTGCTGACCGCCACGCGCGGCGTTCTGGGCGCCTGGTTCACCGAGCTTTACCCCTTCTTCCGCGCGCCCACGCCGGTCAACCTGACGGCCCTGGTGGCGACCAACGTGACGCTGGTGCTGGGCAATATTGCCATCCTCGCGGCCTGGCGCGAAGAGGCGCAGCAGCAGTTGCGCGCCCTGGTTATCACCGACGCGCTCACGGGCCTGTCCAACCGCAACGGCTGGGCCGAACAGGCGGGCCGTGCCCTGCGTTACGCGCAGCGTCACGACTACCCGCTGTCGCTGCTGATGATCGACCTGGACCACTTCAAGCGCATCAACGACACCTACGGCCACGAAGCCGGTGACGCGGCACTGCAGTTTTTCGGCGGCCTGCTCAAGCGCTGCCAGCGCGCGGGCGACGTGAACGCGCGCCTGGGCGGCGAAGAGTTCTGCGTGCTGCTGGCCCATGCCGACACTGCGGCCTCCCTGGCTTTCGACCAGCGTCTGCGCGCCGAACTGGCTCAGGCCGCGCCACAGGCCATCCACTTCGCGCTGGACTTCAGCACCGGCCACGCCCTGCGCCAGGGCCGGGACGAGACGCTGGAGGCGCTGATGGCGCGCGCGGATGCGGCGCTCTACCGCGCCAAGCACGCCGGCCGCGGCCACCTGGTGTCGGCCAACGCAGCGACCCGCTGAGCCGGGGCCCTGCGGCCGACCGGCAGCCCCCAATACTCATGGAAGCCCCATGTTCATGGGAGGTCCGATGGAGCGCTTGCTGGCAATATCAACGGCTGACCCAATGATCTGGACGCCACGACTGCTCTCGACATGACCGAACTCGCCTACAGCGCCGCCGCCGAGCGCAACAAACAAGCCATCCTGACGGTGCTGCGCACCTTCCTGCCCCCCAGGGGCGTTGCGCTGGAAATCGCCTGCGGCACGGGCCAGCACGTGGCCTGGTTCGGCGCCAATCTGCCGCAGTGGACGTGGGAGCCCACGGACCTGAAGGCCGATCTTTTCCCCGACATCATGGTGCGCATCGGCGAGGCCCGCCTGGGCAATGTGCTGCCGCCGCGGCTGCTCAATGTGCTGGGCGAGGCCTGGCGCATCGAGCGCGAGGACCCGGACCTCATCTACTGCGCCAACATGCTGCACATCGCGCCCTGGTCCTGCTGCGCGGGGCTCATGCGCGGCGCCGCCCGTCATCTCGCCGCGGGCGGCCGGCTGGTGACGTACGGGCCCTGCCTGGAAGACGATGTGTCCACCTCGGAGGGCAACCTGAAGTTCGACGCCGCGCTGCGCGACGAGAACCCCGACTGGGGAATACGCCGGCGCGAAGCAGTGGAGCAGGTCGCCCACGCCGCCGGCCTGCAACTGGTCGCGCGCCACGCCATGCCGGCCAACAACCTCCTGCTGGTCTGGGAGCGGGCAGACTGACACCTGGAAGGCTTCGGCCTGAGCACCTGGATCCTGGCAGCGATGGGCACCGTGGCCTGTATCCCGATGGGCTCGGTAGTGGTCATCAAGCGCATCCGGCAAAGCCGGAAGCTTGAACGCCTGTCCACGCCGGAGTCCGGAACCGACCCGGCCGCCACGGACAGTGCTGCACGCCGATCCCGCACGGTTGGGGCAGACGGTGACCGTCGCGCTGTTGTTATTCGGAAATGCTTCATTTTTGATAGCAAATAAATCATTGCTCTGTGCCAACTCCGTCACGCTGAGGCCGCCTCGGCGCCGTGCCGGGCTTCGATAATTCAGCCATGGATACGGTTCAAAACATCGTCTGGGCCATCATGACGGGCGGGCTCTTGTCGCTCGCCCTGCTGGCTGCGGCCGACGCACTCATGGTGCGCACGCTCGGCGCGATCCGCAACCTGCTCTTGATCAGCGTCCTCGGCAGTGCCTGCGTGCTGCTGTCGGGCCTGCCCGAGGTGCTGTTCCCGGACCTGCCCGAACGCCTGGTCATGGCGCTCAAAGCCGGTTTCGGCCTGCTGAGCAGCGCGCTGGGCCTGCGCTTCCTGGGCATCTGGACCGGCGGCGACGAGGAAGACCACGTGGTCTATCGCATCACGGTCTGGGGCTGCTACGGCATGCTGATCGCGTCCCTGGTGATGGCCATCCTGGCCACCCTGGTGCCGCACGATGACTTCCGGGAGCTGCTGGCGCTGACGGCGGCGCTCAACGGGGTGGCCGCGCTGCTGTGCATGGTGATCGCGGTGCGGGCCGCCCTGCTGGGTGACCCGCTGGCGCGCTGGCTGGTGCTGGCCTGCGTGCTGCTGGTGGGCATGATCAGCGGTCTCTACCTGCATGCGCTGAAGCTCGAGAGCTGGGGCCTGGGCATGGCGATCGGCACCGCCAGCTGCGCGCTGCTGTTCATGCTGATCGTGATGGTGTTGATGGTCGTGCGCAACCGGCAGCAACGACTGCTGGCCCGGCTGGCCCGGCTGGATTCGGGCTGGGACCCGGCCACCGGCCTGCCCACCGGCGCCAAGCTGCTGAGCGAGGTGGAACACGCCTTCTGGCGCACAGGCCGCCTGCACGGCCGGTGCATCGTGGTCTGCCTCTACCTGAGCAATCTCTACGAACTGGGCAACTCCCTGGGCCGCACCAGCGACAACCAGATCCTGGCTGCCACGGCCGCACGCATCCGCCGCGCCGCAGGCTTTCGCTGCGTGGTGGGCATGTACCACCCGCGCTGTTTCATCGTGGTGTTTTCCGTCGATCGCAAGCGCGCCTTCGACGAGGCTGTCATCCCCCGCCTGCGGGGCCTGGTCACCCAGCCGCTGCAGGTGGTGAGCGACAAGGACAAGCGCCAGCAGTTCACACCACAGGTGGGCGTGGCGGCCCGCACGGTGCAACCCGACCTCACCGTGCCGCAGGAGGTGATCGACGAGGTGGAGCGCGAAGCCATGACCGAGGTGCGCCGCCCGGCAGGCGACGACGACCGGATCGACACGACCTGGTAAGGCTCAGGAATCCACTGCTAAAAAACGTGAAATAAGTCACAAAATCGGCTCGCCCTGCGCACCATAATCGCTGGATGCCCATTTCCGAAGTCGCCATCTGGTCCGCCATGCTGGGGGGTCTGCTGACCCTCACGGCATTGTCCCTGGCTGACCTGGTCCTCAACCGCAAGGTCGGCTCGCTGCGCAACCTGTTCTTCGTGCTGGTCGTGGGCGCCAGTTGCCTGGTCATGACCGGCCTGCCCGAGGCGCTGTGGCCAGGCCTGCCCATGAGGCTCTTGCGGGTGCTCAAGGGCAGCCTGGGGCCGCTGGCCGGCGCCCTGGCCCTGTATTACCTGGGCATCTGGCTGGGCGGCAGCCGCGAAGACCGCACGGTCGGCCGCATCACGACCTGGGGCGCCGGCGCACTGTTCCTGGCCGCCGTTGTGCTGGCCCTGCTGGTGGCGCGCTCCGGCCCCGCCGAATTCGAACAGCTGCTGCTGGCCACGGCCATCGTCAACATGGCGGCGGCGGTGATGGGCCTGATCGCCACGCTGCGTGCGGCCGCGCTGGGCGACCCGCTGGCGCGCTGGATGGTGCTGGCCTGCGTGCTGCTGGCCGCCATGGTGACCGGCCTGTACCTGCGCGGTCTGAACGTGCCGGGTTTCGGCCTGGGCACCTGGATCGTGACGGCGGTGCTGACCGTGCTGTATTTCCTGGTCTGCAGCGTGCTGATCTTCGTGCGCAATCGCCAGCAGCGCCAGCTCACGCGCCTGTCGCGCCTGCAGGTCGGCGCCGACCCGGCCACCGGCCTGCCCACCGGCTCCCTGCTGCTGTCGGAGGTGGAACACGCCTTCTGGCGCTCGGGCCGCCTGCACGGCAGTTGCACGGTGGTGTGCCTGCACCTGCGCAATCTCTACGAGCTGGGCCAGGCGGCCGGCCACGGCGTGGAACACCAGATCCTGGCGGCGATGGCCGCGCGCATCCGCCGTGCGGCGGGTTTCCGCTGCGTGGTGGGCCTGTACCACCCGCGCTGTTTCGTGGTGGTGATCTCCACCGACCAGCGGCGCGATTTCGTCAACGAGACGGTGGCGCGGCTGCGTTCCACCGTGGGCCGCCCGCTGCTGGTGATCGGCCGCGACCAGGGTCGCCACGACTACACACCGCAGCTGGGCGTGGGCATCGTCACGCTGGAGCAACCGGCCCAGGCCATCCCGCTGGACGTGCTCAACGAGGCCGAGCGCCAATCCCTGGGCACGGACGGCGGCCCGGTCAGCGTGAGCTCCATGCTGCCGACCCAGCAGGACACCATCGACACCACCTGGTAAGGCGCGACGGCGGCGCGGATAATGCGCTGTCATGAACCTCCTCACCACCCTCTTCCCCCTGGGCTGGCAGCACTACCTGCTGGGCGGCCTGCTGATCGGGCTGGGCACCGCCCTGCTCTTCCTCTTCACCGGCCGCATCGGCGGCATGAGCACGGTGTTCTCCAGCAGCTGGTCCTGGCTGGTGCGCCGCCCCTTTTTCCAGCAAACGCGTTTTGTGGAGACCCGCGGATGGCGTCTGGTCTATGCGGCCGGGCTCATCGTCGGCGCGCTGGCCTGGTGGCTGGGCTGGAGCGATGGCACAGCCCTGGCCACCAGGGTGCCGGCCTGGCAACTGCTGGTGGGCGGCTTCTTCGTGGGTTACGGCGCACGCCTGGGCAATGGCTGCACCTCGGGCCACGGCATCTGCGGCCTGGGTTCGCTGCAGCTGCCCTCATTGGGCGCGGTGCTGACCTTCATGGCCACGGCCTTCCTCACGGCCAATCTGGCGGCGAGGTGGCTGGCATGAGCAAGAACAACTTCAAGAGCGCCCTGGCCACGCTGGCCGCGGGCGCGCTCTTCGGTTTCGGCCTCTCGCTCGCGGGCATGGTCAGACCCGAGGTGGTGCTGAGCTTCCTGCGCTTCGAGGACTGGGGCCTGATGCTGGTGATGGGCGGCGCGGTGCTGGTGACGCTGCCGGCCTACAAGGGCCTGCCGCGCCTGCTGGCCCGTCCCCTGCTGGGCGGCAGCTTCGGCGCCCACCCCAGCGTGTGGAACCGCGACACCGCCCTGGGCGCCGCACTCTTCGGCGTGGGCTGGGGCCTGTGCGGCGTCTGCCCCGGCCCGGCCATCGCGGGCCTGGGCACGGGCAACGGGGACCTGCTGTGGGCCCTGGGCGGCATCGCCCTGGGCGCGCTGGCGCAGGGCCTGCGCGCGCGCAGCTGAGGCCTGCGCCCATCTCCTGGGTGACAGCGGCGCGGGCCGGGTGCAGGCATGCTCGTGTTTCGTTCGGAAGGAAGCCCCATGAATGCCCCCACCGCTGTGCGTTTCTGTGTCAGCCGCGCTGACCTGCATGCCACCCGTCTGCTGCCCGACCCCGATGCACTCACCGCGCGCGCCCTGGCCGAAGGCGAAGTGCGTTTGCGGGTGCACGACTTCGCGCTGACGGCCAACAACATCACCTACGCCGCCTTCGGCGACAAGATGAAGTACTGGCAGTTCTTCCCCAGCGGGGCCGGGGGCTGGGGCTGCATCCCGGTCTGGGGTTTTGCCGAAGTGGTGGAATCGCGCAACCCCGAGGTGGCCACAGGCCAGCGTGTGTATGGTTACCTGCCCATGGGCCACTACCTGGTGGTGCAGGCCGCGCGCGTGAACCCGCGCGGCTTCATGGACGCCTCGGCGCACCGGCGCGAACTGGCCGCGGCCTACAACCAGCTGATCTTCTGCGCCACAGACCCGGCCTACGACCCCGCGCTCGAAGGCCCGCAGGCCGTGCTGCGGCCGCTGTTCACGACCTCCTTCCTGATCGACGACTTCCTGGCCGAGCACAACTTCTTCGGCGCGCACCAGCTGCTGCTGTCCAGCGCATCGAGCAAAACCGCCTACGGCACGGCCTTCTGCCTTGCGCGCCGCTCCGGCGGCCCCTTGGTCCGCGGACTGACCTCGGCGGGCAACCTGGACTTCACGCGCGGGCTGGGCTGTTATGGCGAGGTGATGCGCTACGACCATGTGCAGACGCTGGACCCGGACACGCCCACGGTCTACATCGACTTCGCGGGCAACGCCGGCTTGCGCCGCACGGTCCACGCGCATTTCGGCACGGCCCTGGCCTACAGCTGTTCGGTGGGCGGCAGCCACTGGGAAGCGCTGGGAGGCGCCAGCGGCCTGCCCGGGCCGCGGCCCGAACTGTTCTTTGCCCCGGCCCAGGGCAAGAAGCGCAGCGCGCCTCCCCCCGAGGGCTGGGGGCCGGCAGGCTTGGAAGAGCGCCTGGGCCTGGCGTGGTTGGCTTTCATGCAGAAGGTAAACGCGCCCGAGCGCCCCTGGCTGGTGATCCGCACAGACCGCGGCGCCCAGGCCGTGAGCGCGGCCTACCAGCAGGTGCTGGCCGGGCGCAGCGATGCGCGCGAAGGACTGATGCTGGCGCTTTAGGGTTTAACCGTGGCCGGCAGTTCGGCCTTGGTCAACAGCTTGCGGTATTCCAGCAGTTTCACCCTGAGCCGGCGGTGGTTGACCGGGCCGGTGCGCAGCAGCATCTTCTGCCCGGCGGCCAGCGACTGGAACTTGTCGTCGGCGAACTCGTAGCGGGTCCAGGGGCGTTCGGAGGCGATGGGGCCTTTCACATCCACCAGGGCGACGGCCAGCGGGTCCTCGATCACCGGCGTGGCGAGCAGCTGGTCGATGACGGCGACCAGGCGGTCGTTGAAATAGGCCTTGGGGAACCCGAGCTCCACATAGGCCTCCTGGAACAGCGGATAGAGCCTGGCGTAGAGCTGCACGGCCTTCTTCGCATCCACGGATTCGATGAACTGCACCAGGGACACGTAGCGCTGCCCGTTGTCGGGGTTGATGATGTCGATCTCGCCCCGCTTGAGCGTGGCGAAGCGCCCGGCGGTGGGAGGCACGGGCCACATGCTGGGCGCGGCATGTTCGCGACCCAGGTTGTCCACGGTGGCGACCACCCGGCGCACGAAGCTCTCCAGCAGCAGGAAAGTCAGCACGTTCTTGCGGCCCACCAGGCTGTTGAGCTCCTGCTGCACGCGCGCGTCGGACTGGCCCAGGGCGGGCAGGGGTTTGGGCGCGGCCGGCTCGGCCGCTTCGATGGCCTGCACCGGATGGCGGATGACCGGCGGCGGATCGTTGGAGGGCACGGGCGTGGCCGTGACGGCCGGGCCGCTGACGGGCTGGCTCACGGGTTCGGGCTTGGGCGGCGCAGGCTGGGGCCAGAGCAACCAGGCGGCAAGGCCCAGCAGCGCGGCGGTGACGAGGACGACCAGGGCGATTCTGCTTTTGTTCATGGACGCACACCAAGGCAGGGTTGCGGGAAGGCCATGCTAGCACCGCCCCTGGACGGCGCCAAATCAGGCGCGTCACCATTTGTAATCACAGCGCTTTTCTGGCTTACCATGCGGGACTGGTGCCGTTCCGGGACCGCAACCCATGGAGGACTTATGGCCAAAGGTGAACAACGCAGCAACAAGATGGTGAAGAAACCGAAGAAGGACACTTCGCCGCCCAAAACCTCGACCTCCGACCGACCGATGCCGCCGGTGACGGCCGTCATTCCGCGCGGCAAGGAAAAGAACAAGTAAGCCCGGACCGCCAGCGCAGCGGGTCCGGGCCTGTACGCCCCGACGACGGCGCGAGGGCAACCCCAACTGGAGACTTCATGAGCCAAGCCTGCAAGATCCTGATCCTCGGCGCGTCCTATGGCTCGCTGCTGGGCATCAAGCTGGTGATGGCCGGCCACCGGGTCACCCTGGTGTGCCTGCCCAACGAGGTGGATCTGATCAACCGCGAAGGCATACGGGTGCGCCTGCCGCTCAAGGGGCGCGAAGGCCTGGTGGAGTTGGACTCGCGCCGTTACCCGGGCCTGCTCTTGGCCGCGGGCCCGGCCGACGTGAAACCGGCCGACTACGACCTGGTGGGCCTGGCCATGCAGGAGCCGCAGTACCGCAGCCCCGGCGTGCGTGAACTGCTGGACGCGGTGGCCAGGAGCCGCGTGCCCTGCATGTCCATCATGAACATGCCGCCCCTGCCCTATCTGGCGCGCCTGCCCGGGGTCGCCACCGAAGCCTGCCGTGGCGCCTACACCGACCCCACCGTGTGGGACAGCTTCGACCCGACCAGCATGACACTGTGCAGTCCCGACCCGCAGGCCTTCCGCCCGCCGGAGGAAGCCGTCAATGTGCTGCAGGTGCGCCTGCCCACCAACTTCAAGGCTGCGCGTTTTGTCTCGGACACCCACACGGCGCTGTTGCGCAGCCTGCAGGCCGACATCGAGGCCATCCGTCATGAGGTGGATGGGCAGAAAGTGGAACTGCCCGTGAAACTCAAGGTGCACGACTCGGTCTTCGTGCCCCTGGCCAAGTGGAGCATGCTGCTGGCACCAGACTTGCCCTCCAATGGATCCTCGTTAAAGGATTTAAAGTGGACTCATTCCAATTACAGGGCCTCGAAAGAGTCCTGTATTGTTAT
>JAGWTL010000356.1 GCA_028869035.1 Burkholderiales bacterium
CAAGGAGCCGAAGAGATGCAGCGCCGTCGTGCCCAGGGCCAGGGCGTAGCGCTGCTGCTGCAGCATGGCGATGACCTCGGCCGAGAAGCTGGAGAAGGTGGTCAGCGCGCCCAGAAAACCGGTGACGAGCAGCAGGCGCCAGGTCGGGTCCAGCTGGGGCAGGGCCTGGAACACGGCCACGCAGACGCCGACCAGATAGCCGCCGACCAGGTTGGCGGTGAGTGTGCCCCAGGGCAGCAGGGCGCCGGGTGTGCTGAGCCACAGGCCCAGGCGCCAGCGCAGCAGGGCGCCGGCGCAGGCGCCGAGGCAGATGGCGAGAACGGGAAGCATGGCGGGAGTTTATCGCGCTGTGCACCGGGGTATCGCTGCCGCCAGCCCCGGCGTATCATCGTTTGCATGGCCATGCCGCACGCTACTGCCGGTCAGATCATCGACGCCCGGCCCCTGGTTCTAGGTCTCGCGACTGAAAAGACCGTGGCGCTGTTCAAGGCGCAGGACCTCGAAGTCATGCGCTTGGTGCTGCAGGCCGGCAAGTCGCTGCCGCCGCATCAGGTGGCGGGCGAGATCACGATCCACTGCATCGAAGGCGTGCTCGACGTCACCACCGACGGCCGCAGCCATGTGCTGCGTGCCGGGCAGCTGCTCTTCCTGGTGGGTGGGGCCTTGCACGGCGTGAAGGCGCTGGAAGATGCCTCGGCCCTGGTGACGATCGCCCTGCGCAAACCGGCGGCCTAGCGCTCCACGCCCATCAGCCAGTTCGGCACGCTCGTCACGATGGAGGGGAAGAGCGTGATCAATACGATGGCCAGGATCATGCAGGCGAAAAAGGGCAGGGTGACGCGGGCGATGCGGTTGCTGTCCACCCCGGTCATGTTCTGCAGCACGAAGAGGTTGAAGCCCACGGGCGGCGAGATCTCGGCGATCTCGATCAGCAGGATGATGAAGATGCCGAACCACACCAGGTCGAAACCCGCCTTCTGCACCATGGGCAGCACCACGGCGCTGGTCAGCACGATCATGGAGATGCCGTCCAGCGCGGTGCCCAGCACCAGGTAGACCACCACGAGCACGGCGATCAGGCCGTAGGCCGAGAGGTTCATGCCGTGCACGAACTCGGCCAGCTCGCGCGGGATGCCGGTGAAGGCCATGGTCTTGGTCAGGAAGGCCGCGCCGGCCAGGATGAACATGATCATGCAGCTCACGCGGGTGGCGCCGGCCAGGCCGTCCCAGAAATTGCGCAGCGTGAGCGTGCGGCTGGCGGCGGCGATGGCCAGCGAGCCCAGCACGCCCCAGGCCGCGCATTCGGTGGCGGTGGCGATGCCGGCCACCAGCACCCAGACAATGAAAACGATGAGCAGGCCGCAGGGGATGAGGCTGCCCGAGCGACGCAGCTTCTCCATGAAGCGGGTCGGCGCCTCGGCCGGCGGTACCTTCGAAGGATTACGCAGGCTCCACCAGGCGATGTAGGCCGAGAACAGGCCCATGAGCAGGAAACCCGGCAGGAAGCCCGCGAGGAAGAGGCGGATCACGCTGGCGTCGGCCGCCACGGCATAGACCACCATGGTGATGGAGGGCGGGATCAGGATGCCCAGGCCGCCGGCCGCAGCCAGCGAGCCCAGGGCAATGTTGCGGTCGTAACCGCGGCGTTCCAGCTCGGGCAGGGCCACCTTGGCGATGGTGGCGCAGGTGGCGGCGGAAGAGCCGGAGACCGAGCCGAAGATGCCGCAGCCCAGCACCGTGGTGTGCATGAGCCGGCCGGGGATGCGCGAGAGCCAGGGCGAGAGGCCGTCGAACATCTGCTCCGAGAGTTTGGTGCGGTAGAGGATCTCACCCATCCAGATGAACAGCGGCAGCGCGGCCAGCTCCCAGCTGGCGGCCGTCTCCCAGAAGGAGGAGAACAGGTTCATACCGGGCTGCGTGTTCGTGAAGAAGGCCTGGCCGACCCAGCCCACGATGGCCAGGGTCATGGCGATCCAGACGCCGCCGGCCAGCATCAGCAGCATGAGGAAGAGCAGCAGGGCCCCGATTTCAAGCAGACCCATCTGAGATCCTTAGAGTTCTTCGGAAAAATCGCCGCGCGCGTGGCGCTCTTCGACGCGCGCCACATAACTCGGTTTGGCGCCGCGCAGCACCGTCACGCATTCATCGACCACGGCGATCACCAGGATGGCGGAGCCGACGACGAAACTCAGCTGCGGGATCCAGATCGGGATGGCCACCATATTGCCGGCGATGTCGTTGAAGCGCCAGCTGTCGTAAGTGAAACGCGCGGCCCACCAGCCCAGGTAGGCGATGGCCACGGTGGCGACGAGCAGGGAGGCGACTTCCAGCCAGCGCCGCACGGCGGGCGAGACCGATTCCAGCAGCAGGGTGACGCGCACGAAGTCGCCGTTGCGAAAGCTGTAGGCCATGCCCAGGAAGGCGGCGGCGGCGCAGAGCCAGGCCACCACGTCGTTGATCCAGGACACGCGCCAGTTCGCCATGCGCCCGACCGAGGCGCCGATCATCAGGACCAGGATGGCCAGCACGCACAGTGCGGCCAGTGCGCCGCCCGTGGCGTACAGGCCGTCGAGCAGGCGGCGCAGCCGGCTGACCGGTGCGGGAGACATCGAATTCAATGCAGTCTTTCAGAGATGCGGTACAGACATGCTCCGTTCGGGCTGAGCTTGGCCTCTGAGCATGACGAAGGGTCGAAGCCCTGGCCAGCGCTGCGTTTCGACAGGCTCAACGCGAACGGTGAATGGGTCTTAGCGCTGGTAGGCGTCGACCAGGGTCTTGCCTTCGGGGCCGGCTTTTTCCAGCCATTCCTTGAGCATGGTGTCGCCGACCTTCTTCAGGTCGGCCTTGAG
>JAGWTL010000034.1 GCA_028869035.1 Burkholderiales bacterium
CACACCAGCCAGATGCAGGGCGATGTAGGCCACGTGGTCCGCCTGGGTCTGGCGGAACTCGTCGGTCCACTGCTTGAAAAGCTGCCACTTGTAGGTGCCTTTTTCCGGCACTTTGATGATGTCTTTGCGCATGGTCATAAAGTCCTCTGCTGCGGGTCCAACGACTTCGGTGATCTTGCCGGGACCGTCCCGGCAGCCCATTCCGGCACCCGCCATGGACCTATGACGCCTGAGCCATGTAAACGGTTGACATAGACCCGCTGGACCCGGCCAGCCGGCTGTATCCAGGCGCAACAAACCCCTGGGATTTTGGGGGTTATTGCATGAAGCCGACGCTGCGGCTTTCCCGGACTTCGGGCTTGATGCGGTGCTCCGCCTCGAGTTGTTCCAGGAATTCCAGCGCATCGAAACCGCCCCCCAGGATGCCCGCCTGACGCTGCACCGCAGCGAAATCACCCAGGCAGAGCTGGTCCAGCAAGTCCATCCGGTGCTGCAACTCGGGGCTGAGCCGCTCGGCCTGACCGCCCAGGGCCTCGCTCACGAACATGGCATGGCGCTGCTCGCGCGCCAGCGTCTTGAAGCGGATCTTGAAGGTGAAACGCCGCAAGGCAGCCCGGTCGATGCAGTCGAACAGGTTGGTGGTGCAGATGAAGACGCCCTTGTGCCGCTCCGTGTTTTGCAGCATCTCCTTGATCTCGGTCGCCTCGTAGGTGCGCTGGGCACCGCGGCGGTCCTGCAAAATGCTGTCTGCCTCGTCCAGCAGCGCGGCGCGCTCTGCCTCGGCGAACATGGCGGCCATGTTCTGCTCGGTCTCATCGATGAACTTGCTGGCCAGGTCACCGGCTTGGCGGAGCGCCAGCGGCCGCCCCATCTGCTCTGCGAGGTGGGGAGCCAGCGCCGTCTTGCCGCTGCCCGGTGGGCCATAGAAGCATAAGCTGCCGTAGCCACGCGTCTGCAGCGCCTGCACCATGCGCGGCAACTCGAAACGGCTCTCCACGTTCAGCAGGGCCAGGTTGTAGTGCGTTTCCAGCGGGCGCGCCGATGCGTTGTCGCGCCGTTGGTCGCGCAGGCGCTGCGGCACGGGCAGGGGCCAGACCAGGTGCCGCCCTCAACAGGACCAGGTTCCAGGACGCGTTCACGATATCGCAGTCCACCGCGACTGGGAGGCCCTGTCTGGCCATGACCGCCGGCCGGATGGCGCTTGACTTCCATGGCACGCCGGCACACCCTTGGCTATTGCCTGTGTACGGACAAGGCCTCGCATGTAAAATGCGCGTTGTCGATTACCCGCCCATAGAGGAAACAGCATGTCCCACCAGCAGCCCCATTCCGACGACCCTATCGAGAACATCGTGCACACGGCACCGGTGGTCATCCCGTTGCTTGGCGGCCTGATGATTTTCCTGCTCGCTTTCATCGCCGTCTTCATGGCCTGATGTCCGTGCCGCCCATGCGCCCGCCACGCCTTGGGGCTGCGGTGCCGCTTCGATAGGCGCCGCAGCCCCACACATCTCTCCCGCGCCCGTGCCTGGGCCGCATCTGCGCCATCGGAGCGCACCCCTCTCCTGACTCTCACGTCCTGCGTCTCAAGACGCAGGCAGCCATGACGGCCCATGCATTCGCGGCCGCACACGGATAACCGCGCCCGGCCCTTTTCTCAAGACATAGTGTTATGCATGTTTTGCATAGGTTTTGGCTGTAACCCGGATGTAACTCGGGATCCAGTTCATACAATGGCCCGCAACGGCGCTCGGCCATGGCCGACGCTCAGGTTCTGATGCCGTTCCCGGACAGCTCCGGGAAGGCCGCAGCGAGAAGATCACTACAACCAGGAGCCGAGTCCATGAATTCTCCCGTGATGCAGGGCATCCACCTGAATGCCCCCAGCCATGTGAAACACGCCCGGCTGCTGGCCTGGGTGGCCGACATGGCAGCCCTGTGCCAGCCCGCCGCCATCTACTGGTGTGATGGCAGCGACGCCGAATACCAGCGTCTGTGCGAGCAGCTGGTCGAGGCGGGCACTTTCGTGAAGCTCAACGAAAGCAGGCGCCCGAACAGTTTCCTGTGCCGCTCCGACGCCAGCGACGTGGCCCGCGTGGAAGACCGCACCTTCATCTGCTCGGCCCGCAAGGACGACGCCGGCCCGACCAACAACTGGATCGACCCGGGCGAGATGCGCGCGCTCATGCAGTACGGCAAGGCCGATGGCACGCCCGCCCTCTTCAAGGGCTGCATGAAGGGCCGCACCCTGTACGTAGTGCCCTTCTCCATGGGCCCGCTGGGCAGCGATATCGCCCATATCGGCGTCGAACTCTCCGACAGCCCCTATGTGGCCGTCAACATGAAACTCATGACCCGCATGGGCAAGGCCGTCTACGACGTCCTCGGCACCGACGGCGACTTCGTGCCGGCCATGCACACCGTGGGCGCGCCGCTGCAGCCGGGTCAGAAGGACAGCAGCTGGCCCTGCAACCAGACCAAATACATCGTGCACTACCCCGAGACGCGCGAGATCTGGTCCTACGGCTCGGGCTACGGCGGCAACGCCCTGCTGGGCAAGAAATGCTTCGCGCTGCGCATCGCCTCCAACATGGGCCGCGACGAAGGCTGGCTGGCCGAGCACATGCTGATCCTGGGCGTGAGCAACCCTCAGGGCAAGAAATACCATGTGGCTGCGGCCTTCCCCAGCGCCTGCGGCAAGACCAACTTCGCCATGCTGGTGCCGCCCGCTGGTTTCGAAGGCTGGAAGGTCACGACGGTCGGCGACGACATCGCCTGGGTCAAGCCCGGCCCCGATGGCCGCATGTACGCCATCAACCCGGAAGCCGGCTATTTCGGCGTGGCCCCCGGCACCAACTACAAGACCAACCCGAACTGCATGGAGTCGCTCAAGCGCGACGTGATCTACACCAACGTCGCGCTGACCGACGACGGCGACGTCTGGTGGGAAGGCATGGACGGCGAGCCGCCGGCCCATGCCATCGACTGGCGGGGCTTGGACTGGACACCGCAGATCGCCAAGGAAACCGGCGCCAAGGCCGCCCACCCGAACTCCCGCTTCACCGTGGCCGCCACCAACAACCCGGCGCTGGACCCCGAATGGGACAACCCCAAGGGCGTGGCCATCGACGCTTTCATCTTCGGCGGTCGCCGCTCCAACACCGTGCCGCTGGTGACCGAGGCCCGCGACTGGACCGAAGGCGTCTACATGGCCGCGACCATGGGCTCGGAAACCACGGCGGCCATCATCGGCCAGCAGGGCGTGGTGCGTCGCGATCCCTTTGCCATGCTGCCCTTCACGGGCTACCACATGGGCGACTATTTCGCGCACTGGCTCAAGCTCGGCGAGAAGGTCGTCGCCCGGGGGGCGCGCGTGCCCTCCATCTTCACGACCAACTGGTTCCGCAAGGGCGAGGACGGCAAGTTCGTCTGGCCCGGTTACGGTGAAAACATGCGCGTTCTCAAGTGGATGATCGACCGCATCGAAAACGAGGTGCGGGGCCAGGAGCACTTCTACGGCCTGAGTCCGGCCTACGAGGAGTTCAACTGGAAGGGCCTGGACTTCACCCCTGAGCAATTTGCCGCCGTGACCAGTATCGACAAGGCTCTGTGGCTGCAGGAGCTCAAGCTGCACGACGCCCTGTTCGAGCAGATCGACGCGCGCCTGCCGAAGGCCCTGCGCGATACACGCCAACGTGTCGAGAAGCGACTGACGACCTGATCACGGCTTGACCCTGGAAAAGGGGCGCTCCAGGCGCCCCTTTTTCTTGCCCGGTTCCTGGGCACAAACCCGCCGGATCCGTCCTACTCTGGCAGGGTCACTCCGCGGCTGGCCCGCACGCCTGTCGGCTCGCGCAAGCTCAGGGCGACCGCCTGGGGCGCCAGGCCCATAGGCAACTGGATCTTGCCATTCATCTTCAGGTAACGGGAAACAAGCAGGCGGTAGGCGCCGCTGCTACGCTGGTTTTCGGGCGGGAAAACCCATTGCACCTCGCGGCCATCCTGTACGCCCCGCACCAGGAACTCGAAATTGCCCTCATAGGCGCGCCCTTCGTTCGCGACCACGAACTCGTACGCCAGCTCACCCGGGCCGGCGCGGGTCTTGGCGATGTCCAGGGACTGGATCTGCAAGCCGTCGAGCGCGAGCGGCGCCAACGTATCGGCCGGCGCTACTGTCGGAGCCGACGACTGGGCGATAGGAAGTGCCGGCGCCTGACCGGCCTCATCGACATCAGAGGCCACGGTGATGGCTGAGGCTGCGGCCTGGGGCCGGCGCTCGTAGCGGACACCGGCATAGAAGCTGAAGGCGCACAGCAACACAAGGAAACCAGCCCGCAGGCCGTACCGCGCCCAGGCCTTCCAGCGCGGCACGGGCTCGGTGATCACGATGCTTGGCGGCATCTGTGCGAACAGACTTCGATTAAGGTTTGATGACACTTTGGTGGCGTTTCTCTATCGCTTCAGCGGAAACTACGGCATGCAGATGCCTGGACTTTATAGCTTCTTGAGATTGCATTGAAGTATCCGGACAAGATCCTCAAAGAAAAAGCCACCCGCAGGTGGCTTTTTCGTACGCTCGCAGAGGGCGCGGTCGCTGGCGGGCTTTATTCGTTCCAGATGCGGCCGGTCAGGCGTGCGATGCGACCGGCTGCCTGGTAGTTTACGACACGGACCGCCGTCTCATTGACCGCTTCACCCACAGCACCGCTTTCGGCGCGGGTGGCGGCAGCCCGGATATCAGCCATCACCCGTGAATCCTTGCGGGCCAGGTCCCAGAGGCGCTCATCGGCGCGACGGCGGGCGATGCCCTGCGACCAGGCATCCAGGCCTTGCATGACACGACCGGCCAGACCGCGGGCGGCCGGAGCCAGCAGGGCCAGGGCGGCAAAGCCGATGAGCCACATCAGGACCCAGACGGCCATCAGATGCCCGTCGGCCCAGGTGTCCATGAGCTGGTCAGCCACCACCACCAGGGTCGCCACCATGGCTGCCAGCAGCACACCGGCCAGGCCGCGTGTGGCCGTGAAGCCCTTGCGCAGGCCGCCTGCGGCATTGACGACGCGCTCGAAACGCTCGACGCCGGGGTGGCTGCTCGAGTACTCAAGGTGGACGAAACTGTTGTTCATGGTGAACCTCCTGGGTGAAATATGTTTGCTGCGACATCGAGATATTAGGGTTTTCACTACTGTTGTTCAACTTTATATTAATGATTATCAACATTCATAATGGTGATGTAATATCGTTAAAATGTCCGAACTGAACTTCCGCACTCTGGATCTGAACTTGCTGCGAGTCTTCGACGAAGTGATGACGGAGCGCAGTCTGACAAAGGCTGCAAGCAAGTTATCACTAACTCAGCCGGCTGTCAGCAATGCGCTACGTCGCTTGCGCGAAGCCCTGGGCGACGAGTTACTGCGTCGTAAAGGCCAGGGGCTGGAACCCACGCCGCGCGCCCTGGCTCTATGGCCCACCGTGCAGCAGGCCCTGCAGGCCTTGCAGGAAACGCTGGCGCCCGGCAGCTTTGTGCCCGGCCAGGCCAACACCACCTTCGTGCTGGCCATGGCAGACGCCACCGCCGCCGAACTGATCCCGGGCCTGATCGCGGTGATCGACCGTGACGCCCCGGGCGTCACCATCCGCGTCGTGCCGCTGACCACCCGCGATCCGCGACGGCTGCTCGACGAGGAAGCCGCCGATCTGGCCATCGGTTACTTTCCAGCCGTGCTGGCCTCGCTGACAGCCCAGGCCCAGGCCGGCGACACCGTGGCCTTCGAGCATCAGCCCCTCTATCGCAGCGACTATGTCTGCGTGATGCGGCGCAACCATCCGCTGGCCCATGAGGAACTGACGCTGGACCGTTATTGCGCGGCGCGCCATCTGCTGGTCAGCTTCTCAGGCCGGCCCTATGGCTTCATCGACGAGGCCCTGGCCGGGCAGGGAAGGCAACGCCAGATCGTGCTGACCGTCAACCAGTTCTTCACCGCCGGGCGCGTGGTCTCGACATCCGATCTGCTGACCGTGCTGCCGCGGCACTTTGTCAGCGTGACCGGCATCGCCGACCAGCTGGTCCTGCGCGAACTGCCCTTCAGAGTGCCCGCGGTGCACGTCGACGCGGTCTGGCACCGGCGGCTGCAGCACAGCGGCGCGCATGCCTGGCTGCGCGAGGTGCTGGCCCGATTGCCGCAGCAGCGGCGAGGGGAGCAGGAAACCACACATCCTTGACACAAGTCAAAGTTCCGGCGGCCCATCTCTTTACACTGACTACACCCACAAAGGAGTGCACCATGAAAATTCTTCTGGCTGTCGATGGCAGCGAGTACACCAAAAAAATGCTGGCCTACCTGACCACGCATGACAGTCTGTTCAGCGCCGACCATAGCTACACCATCTTCACGGCCCAGCCCCAGCTGCCTCCCCGTGCCCGTGCCGCCGTGGGCAAGGAAATCGTCGACAAGTACCACACCGAAGAAGCCGAGAAGATCGTGGCCCCGGTCTCCAAGTTCCTGGCCCGCCATGGCATCGAAGCCAAGAGCCAGTGGAAGATCGGCCCGGCCGGCGAGACCATCGCCAAGGTGGCCGAGTCCGGCAAGTTCGACCTGGTCGTCATGGGCTCCCACGGCCACGGCGCCCTGGGCAACCTGGTGATGGGTTCGGTCGCCACGCAGGTGCTGGCGCACTGCGGAGTGCCGGTGCTGCTGGTCCGCTGAGCCACAGCCCACTCACGCGCGCCGTCACCGCTGCCCCGGCGGTTGGCGGCGTTTCTGCGTCGGGCTCCGCTGGCTCTTCAACGTTGCAGCGGCGCTGCCTGCGGCTCGGCCTCAACACCGGCCAGCGTCACGCCCATCCATTGCCGCAAGTCGGCCCACATGCGCTGAATCTCGACATTGCGCGGCGTCAGCAGGGCGCTGGGGAGTTCGATCGTCACCACGGGCATGCCCTTGTGCACGCCGCCGTAGTTGCCCAGCGAGCCCGGGAAGATGCCGACCTGGTCCAGGTAGAGCCGGCCCAGGCGACGCGGCGGCTCGATCGGGCCATCGAAGTCGAGCACGCCATAGGGCGCGTGGATGCTCACGATGAGGTTGGGCTTGAAACGCTGCATCTCGTCGTGCAGGAAACGGCTTTCGGGTTCGCTCAGCGGCATCCTGCCCGGCCAGCGCCGCGGGTCCTTGCGGGCGCGCTTCTCCCAGTAGATCGCGGCGTCGCGCTCCCAGTTGGGCGTGGGGAAATTGCGGTTGAGGTCCACACCATTGGCATTGACACGGCGTGCCGGCTTGTCGAACAGGCCATCGGGATTGAGCGCAGGTATGAAGCGCCAGTGGATCGCCTCCGGCGTACCCTGCGCCAGCCGGATCCAGTGCAAAGCCACCGAAGCCGATGACAGCTCGTCCCCATGCATGCCGCCGATCACCAGGACGCGCAAACGCGTTGTGGGCGGTTGGACATCACGCGTGTAGATCATCCGGCCCTTGACGCTGCGCCCATCGCTGGGCTGCAACTGCGTCGCCTGGCACAGGGCCCAGCTCACGTTCGGCAAGCGTGCATAGAACTCGTCGCAGGCGCGCCCATTGGCCTGCGCGCTCATGGCCAGCAGCAGCGGCACTGCGGCTGCCGCCATCCGTTTACAGAAACCCATGCCGGCATTCTAGGGCGCGCCCAATTTCAGGTAAATTGCACGCATGTCCGTTTCTTCCCCGGGATCGCGCGCCCGCCCTCCGAGCTTCACCCAGACCGAATTCCGCGCAGCCTTGGGCATGTTCGCCACCGGCGTCACCATCGTCACCGCACGTGCGGCCAACGGCAGGTTGGTGGGCCTGACCGCCAACTCCTTCAACTCGGTCTCCCTGAACCCACCGCTGGTGCTCTGGAGCCTGGCGCGCGCGGCGGCCTCCATGGCCGTGTTCAGCGCCGGCTCGCACTACGCCATCAATGTACTGGCCGCCGACCAGCTGGAACTTGCGCAGCGCTTCGCCGCCAAAGGCGTGGACCGCTGGGCCGGTGTGGCCCATGCCGAGGGTGTGGCCGGCGCCCCGGTGCTGACCGGTGCCGCAGCCACCTTCGAATGTTTCAACCGCAGCCGTTATGAAGAGGGCGACCACGTGATCTTCGTCGGCGAGGTCGAGCGCTGCACGCAGCGGGCCGATGCTTCGCCCCTGCTCTTCCACGGCGGCAAGTTCTACGCCGAACACCCCTTGTGATGTTGCGCATCCCCAGGCTCCGCTCCCTTCGTTCGCTAACCGCCGTAGTGCCTTGTCCGAAGTCCAAGGCTCTTCACCCTGCCCAAGCCTGCGCAGGCAGGCTTGGAGCCGCAGGTCTCAGCCCCCCTTGCAGGGCACAACGCCAGTGGCCCGGCCAAGCCGGTTCCACGGCGTTCTCCGATAAACCGCCTTCATACGCGCATCTCCGCCTTGCGCAACAAACGCTGGGTTACTGAGATGCATCCGCCCGCACGCAAGGACCACCTTGACGGTGTGGCCGCCGGCATCCTGCTGGCCTGCTGCATGTTCTGGGGCTTCCAGCAGGTGCTGGTGAAAGCCACGCTGCCGGAACTGCCGCCGATCTTCCAGGCCGCGCTGCGCTTTGTCGGGGCCACCGTGCTGCTGATGCTCTGGTGCCGCTGGCGCGGCGTGGCCCTGTTCGCGCACGACGCCACGCTGTGGCCGGGCCTGCTGGCCGGCGCGCTGTTCGCCGGTGAATTCGCCTGCCTCTACATCGGCCTGCAGCACACCACCGCCTCGCGCCTCACCGTCTTTCTCTACACCTCGCCCTTCTGGGTGGCCCTGGTGCTGCCGCTGCTAGTGCGGGCCGAACGCCTGCGCGCGGTCCAGTGGCTGGGCCTCTTGCTGGCCTTCATCGCCCTGGTGTTCGCCATGCGTGAGAGTTTTGTCGCGCCCACGACCGACGGACAGTTGCTCGGCGACCTGCTGGCCCTGACGGCCGGCCTGTCCTGGGGCCTGACCACCGTGACCATACGCGCCAGCACCCTGGCCCGGGCATCGGCGGAAAAACTGCTGTTCTACCAGGTGGCCGTCAGCGCGGTCGCCTTGCCGCTGCTTTCGCTGGCGCTCGGTGAACGCTGGGGCTGGCAGTTCAGCCCCTTTGCCATCGGCTCGCTCTTGCTGCAGACCGTGGTGGGGGCGTTCGCCAGTTACCTGGTCTGGATGTGGATGCTGGGGCGCTACCCGGCCACCAAAATTTCGGCCTTCGCTTTTCTCACACCCCTGTTTGCGCTGCTGTTCGGCGCCTTGTGGTTGCACGAACCACTCACGCCCAGCCTGCTGGCAGCGCTGGCCATGGTGGCCGTGGGCATCGTGCTGGTGAACCGCAGGTCTGGCTGAGCGGTTTCCCGCCCAGCCCCCTGCTGAATCAGATCTTGCCGGCCGCCTTGAGGCGATCGATCGTGGCCTTCTCGGCCACGAAGGTGCGCTCGGCATAGGCCGTGTACTCGGCCGTGCCCATGTAGATCACCGGCTGGTAGAACTTGTCCAGCGTGTCGAGCACACGCTGGTCCTCCAGGGTCTGGCGGAAGGCGTCGTGCAGGATCTTGACGATGGCCGGGTCCATGTTCTTGGGCCCGCCGATGCCGAAGGGCGATTCGCTCACCGTGTCCCAGCCGCTTTCCTTGACGGTGGGCACATCGGGGAAGGCCTTGTTACGCTTGCTGCCCAGCGTGGCCAGCAGATTGAGCGTGCCGGCGCGGACATGGGGCGCGAATTCCGTGGTGCCGCTCATGAGAGGAATGTGCCCGCCCAGGATGGCCTGCAGGATCTCGGCCGAGCCCTTGTAGGGGATGTCCTGCAGCGTGATGCCGGCCTTGATGGCGAATTCCTCGATGGCCAGGTGCGGCGTGGTGCCGGTGCCGGTGTGCCCGTAGTTGACCTTGCCCGGGTTGGCCTTGGCATAGGCCACCATTTCCTTGAGGGTCTTGTAGGGCGCGTCGGGGCGGGCAGCCAGGCCGAAGGTGTAGCCGGTGAGGCAGACGATGTGCGTGATGTCCTTGACCGGATCGAAGGGCATTTTCTGCATGTGCGGCAGACGGTAGATGCCCAGGGGCAGCTGCGTGAGCGTGTAGCCGTCGGGTTTGGCCTGCAGCATGGCCGTGGCGCCCAGCGTGCCGCCCACGCCCGGCTTGTTCTCCACGATCATGGTGCCGCCCAGGGCGCGGCCGGCCGCTTCAGCAAAGGCGCGCATCACGGCGTCGCTGCTGCCTCCTGTGGGCCAGGGCGCGATCAGGGTGATGGGGCGGTTGGGGAACTTGTCCTGGGCCAGCGCCCAAGGGCTGACCAGCGCCGGTGCGGCCGCCAGTGCGGCGCTGCGTGTGATGAGCTGGCGGCGGCTCAGGGAACGGCTGGGGGTTGCTGTCATGTCTGTCTCCTGTTGATGGGCATCATCGTCTGATTGTGATCCGGCTCGCACGGGCAGACTGTCACCTAGGTGCGGCCGTGCATGCCACCGGTATAGTGCAGCGCATGGTGCGCCGCAACGAGTTCCTCTCCCTGGTGCTGGACCTGATGGCGCCGCTGGGCGCCATCTCGTCACGCGCCATGTTCGGCGGCCACGGCCTCTACTGCAATGGCCTGTTCATCGCCCTCGTCGCCAATGACAAGCTCTACTTCAAGGCCGACACGCAGAGCCAGCCCCGTTTCGAATCCGCCGGCCTGCAACGCTTCCGGTACACGGCGCGCGGCAAGACGGTGCAGCTGATGTACTACGAAGCCCCGGCCGAGGTCTACGAGAACAGCCAGGCCATGGCCGGATGGGGCCAGTTCGCCCTGGCCGCCGCTGTGCGGGCACGGCGGCCGGCGCGCAAAAAACTCGACTAGACAATACCGCTGGCGCGCAGCGCAGCGATACGCGTCGCGTCCAGTCCCAGTCCGGCCAGCACCTCCTCGGTATGCTCGCCCAGCGCCGGCGGCGCGCGGTGCAGCACGGGCGGTGTCGCGCTCAGGCGCAAGGGGCTGGCCACACTGCGGATCTCGGACACACCCTCGGCCGCCAGGGCCTGCGGCGAGCGTGCCTGTGTGATGGCCAGGCCGCGTGCCTGCACCTGCGCGTCGGCAAAAGCCTGGCCTATGTCGTTGATCGGTCCGCAGGGCACGGCCCTGTGTTCCAGCGCGGCGATCCATTCGGCCGTGCTGCGTGTGCGTGTGATGGCCTCCAGTTGCGGCACCAGGGTCTCGCGGTGCAGCACACGCTGCGGGTTGCTGGCGTAACGCGCGTCCTGCGCCAGTTCGGGCCGTCCCGCCACTTCGCAGAAACGCGCGAACTGGCCATCGTTGCCTATGGCCAGCAGCATGGCACCGTCCTGGGTGGGCATGTCCTGGTAGGGCACGAGGCTGGGGTGGCTGTTGCCCTGGCGCTGCGGCACCTTGCCGGTGTTGAGAAAGCCGCCGGCCTGGTTGGCCAGGATGGCCATGCCCACGTCGAGCAGGGACATGTCGATGTGCTGGCCCTCGCCCGTACGGTGCCGCACTTCCAGCGCTGCCAGGATGGCGGTTGATGCGTAGACCCCCGTGAAGATATCGGTCAGCGCCACACCCACACGCTGCGGGCCGCCGCCGGGTACCTCGTCGGGTCGGCCGGTGATGCTCATCATGCCGCTCATGGCCTGCACCATGAGGTCATAGCCGGCGCGCTCGGCATAGGGCCCGTCCTGGCCGAAGCCGGTGACCGAGCAGTAGATGAGTTTGGGGTTGACCGGCTTGAGGCTCGCGTAGTCCAGGCCATAGTGCGCCAGGCCACCGACCTTGAAGTTCTCCACCAGCACGTCACTTTGCTCTGCCAGCTGGCGGATCAGCGCCTGGCCTTCGGGCTTGGCAATGTCCACCGTGATGGAGCGCTTGTTGCGATTGGCGCAGGCGTAGTAAGCCGCATGCGCGGTGTCGTTGCCCTGCGCGTCCTTCAGGAAGGGCGGGCCCCAGTGGCGCGTGTCGTCACCGGCGCCGGGGCGCTCGATCTTCACCACGTCGGCGCCCAGGTCCGCGAGGATCTGGGTGCACCAGGGCCCCGCAAGCACACGGGACAGGTCCAGCACCTTGATGTGGGGCAGGGCGGCAGGTTTGCTCATCTCAGTTCGCGAAGGCCGCAATGCCCGTCTGCGCGCGGCCCAGGATCAGGGCATGGATGTCGTGCGTGCCCTCGTAGGTGTTGACCACCTCCAGGTTCACCAGGTGGCGCGCCACGCCGAACTCGTCGCTGATGCCGTTGCCGCCCATCATGTCACGCGCCAGGCGGGCAATGTCCAGCGACTTGCCGCAGCTGTTGCGCTTGAGGATGGAGGTGATCTCCACCGCGGCCGTGCCCTCGTCCTTCATGCGACCCAGGCGCAGGCAGCCCTGCAGGCCCAGCGCGATCTCGGTCTGCATGTCGGCCAGTTTCTTCTGGATCAGCTGGTTGGCCGCCAGCGGACGGCCGAACTGCTTGCGGTCCAGCACGTACTGGCGCGCACGGAACCAGCAGTCCTCGGCCGCACCCAAGGCGCCCCAGGCGATGCCGTAACGCGCCGAGTTCAGGCAGGTGAAGGGGCCCTTGAGCCCTTGCACCTCGGGGAAGGCGTTTTCTTCCGGGCAGAACACGTTGTCCATCACGATCTCGCCGGTGACGGAAGCCCGCAGGCCCACCTTGCCGTGCACGGCCGGGGCGCTCAGGCCCTTCATGCCCTTTTCCAGGATGAAACCGCGGATCGGGCCGACGGCGCCGCTCTCGCTGACCTCCTTGGCCCAGACCACGAAGACATCGGCGATGGGGCTGTTGGAGATCCACATCTTGCCGCCGCTGAGCTTGTAGCCCCCCTTGGTTTTCTGCGCGCGCGTGATCATGGAGTTGGGGTCGGAGCCATGGTCCGGCTCGGTCAGGCCGAAGCAGCCTATCCATGCCCCGGTGGCCAGCTTGGGCAGGTACTTCTGCCGCTGGGCTTCGCTGCCGAACTCGAAGATCGGCACCATCACCAGCGAGGACTGCACGCTCATCATGGAGCGGTAGCCGGAATCGACGCGCTCCACCTCGCGCGCGATCAGGCCGTAGGCCACGTAGTTCAGGCCCGGGCCACCGTATTGCTCGGGAATGGTCGGGCCCAGCAGGCCGAGTTCGCCCATCTCGCGGAAGATAGCCACGTCGGTCTTCTCCTGGCGGAACGCCTCCGGCATGCGCGCGGCCAGCTTGTCCTGGCAGTAGGCGGCGGCCGCGTCGCGCACCATGCGCTCGTCATCGCTCAGCTGCTGGTCGAGGAGGAAGGGATCATTCCAGTGAAAGGTGGCGTTGGCCATGGGCGTGCTCCTGAGATATGGCCGTGATGGTACGGCCCGACCGACCTCACGGCAAACGAATAAATCGCACTCAGATATGAGTTATCCGCATGGATAAACGCCGGCTCTGGCATAATTTGACCTCCAAACCTCTCAAGTTGTGTGGCTTACGCACACCATGCGCCGCAAGATCCCCTCCCTGCAGGCTCTGGCCTGCTTCGATGCCGCCGCCCGGCACGAGAGCTACACACGCGCCGCGCAGGAACTGGCGCTGACACAAAGTGCCGTCTCGCGCCAGCTCGGCGCGCTGGAAGATTTCCTCGGCATCGCCCTGTTCCGGCGCACGCGCCATGGTGTGGCGCTCACGCCCGAAGGGGCCGACTATGCGCGCCAGATCGCACCGCGCCTGCAGGCGCTGGAGCGCGACACGCTGGACGCCATGTCGCGCCAGGGCACGGCCGGCAGCATTGCGCTGGCCGCGGTGCCGACCTTTGCCACGCGCTGGCTCATGCCGCGCCTGCCCCAGCTGAACGCCCAGCATCCGGAGCTCGTGGTGCATATCGAGACCCGCACCCGCCCCTTCCTGTTCGCTGATACCGGCCTGGATGCCGCGCTCTATTCCGGCACACCCGAGCAGGTCGCCAACTGGGCCGGCACGCGCGCCACCGCGCTGATTGAAGAGGAAGTGGTGCCGGTGTGCGCGCCGGCCCTGCTGGGCGGGCGCCGGCGCCTGCAGCCTGCCGAGCTGACCGGCTTGCCGCTGCTGCAGCAGAGCACCCGCCCCGAAGCCTGGCGCCAATGGTTCGACGTCATGCAGGTGGATGCGCCACTGGCCCTCTCCGGGCCGCGTTACGAGCTCTACTCGC
>JAGWTL010000357.1 GCA_028869035.1 Burkholderiales bacterium
GGATCAGCAGAAAAATGACGACAGTGGCAACAAAGGCGCCGTAATCGGCAACACCAAACATGGGGGATTTTTCGGAGACAGAAGCCCGCAGTGTAAGTCAGCTTGTCGCCGGTTCCGGCCCGGCGGGGGCCTGAATTACCCGCGGTTTCAGTTGGCCGGGCGCAGCCAGGCGATGCAGCGCTCGGCCCCCAGCCCCGGAACGGTCAGTTGTTCCACGTGAAACACCGCCGCACTGGCCGGCAACTGGGCGATTTCATCCACCGGGTGCTTGCCTTTCATGGCCATCCAGATCCCGGCCGGGGCCAGGGCGCTGCGGGACCAGTGGGTAAAGTCGACCAGGGAGGCGAATGCGCGGGAACTGACCACGTCGTAGTGATCGTCCAGATTTTCCACCCGGGCGTGCAGGCCCTTGAGGTTGGAAAGCTTCAGGGTCAGGGCCGCCTGCTGGATAAAGGTGGCTTTTTTGGCCACCGTGTCCACACAACTGACAGCGATGTCCGGACAGCAGATGGCGATGACCACGCCGGGCAGGCCGGCGCCGGAACCGACGTCCAGCAGACGGAAGCCCTGCCCGTCCACCGGCTGGCGGCGGACCAGTTGCTGCCGCAAGGGCCGGATGACGGCCAGGCTGTCGAGCAGATGGTGGGTGAGCATCTCGGCCGGGTCACGCACGGCCGTCAGGTTGTAAACCCTGGTCCACTTCTGGATCAAGGCCAGGTAGTCCAGCAGCTGGGTGATCTGGGCGGGGCTCAAGTCCAGGCCGAGTTCGGCCACGCCCTGTTTCAGGGCCGTCGAGAGATCCTGGCTCATACCGCCTCGACCACTTCGGTCTTGGCAAAGCCGCGGAAGCCGCCTTTTTTGAGGTGGATCAGCAGCAGGGAGATGCTGGCGGGCGTGATGCCGGAGATGCGGGAAGCCTGGCCCAGGGTTTCGGGGCGATGCTTTTGCAACTTCTGCCGGGCCTCGATGGACAGGGCCGCGACCTGCAGATAGTCCAGGTCCACCGGCAGCTTGAGGTTTTCGTAATGGACGGCGCGCTCCACTTCGTCCTTCTGGCGGTCGATGTAGCCCGAATACTTGGCGGCGATCTCCAGCTGCTCGACCACGGTGTCGTAGAGCTCGCCCAGGGTTTCACGTGAAACATCCACCCCGGCCGGCGCAGCCGGATCGGGATTCGCCGGTGACTTGGCGTACTTGCCGCCGTCCAGGGACATGAGACCGGCGTAGCTCACATCGGGCCGGCGCAGCAGGTCAAACAGGTGGTACTCGTGCTCGATGGTCGTGCCCAACACCCGCTCGGCCTCGGCTGCGGACAGGATGCGGGGGTTGATCCAGGTGGCCTTGAGGCGCTCGGTTTCACGTGAAACAGCGTCCCGCTTGCGGCAGAAAGTGTCCCAGCGGGCGTCGTCCACCAGGCCCAGCTGGCGGCCGGTTTCGGTCAGGCGCAGGTCGGCGTTGTCTTCGCGCAGCTGCAGGCGGAACTCGGCCCGGCTGGTGAACATGCGATAGGGCTCGGTCACGCCCTGGGTGGTGAGGTCGTCGACCAGCACGCCCAGATAGGCTTCGTCGCGGCGCGGCTGCCAGGCTTCGGTGCCTCGGCACTGCAGGGCGGCGTTGATGCCGGCGAACAGGCCCTGGGCCGCGGCCTCTTCGTAGCCGGTGGTGCCGTTGATCTGGCCGGCAAAAAACAGGCCCTGGATTTGTTTGGTCTCGAAGCTGCCCTTGAGCGAGCGCGGGTCGAAGTAGTCGTACTCGATGGCGTAACCCGGGCGCAGGATGTGGGCGTTCTCCAGCCCCTTCATGCTCCGGACCAGCTCGTACTGGATGTCGAAGGGCAGGCTGGTAGAGATGCCGTTGGGGTAGTACTCGTTCGTCGTCAGGCCCTCGGGCTCCAGGAAGATCTGGTGGCTGTCCTTGTCGGCGAAGCGATTGATCTTGTCTTCCACGCTGGGGCAGTAGCGCGGCCCCACGCCCTCGATCTTGCCCGTGAACATGGGGCTGCGGTCGAAACCGGAGCGGATGATCTCGTGCGTGCGCTCGTTGGTGTGGGTGATCCAGCAGGGCATCTGCTCCGGATGCATGGAGGCCTTGCCCATGAAACTGAACACGGGCACGCCCTGCTCTTCGTTCAAACCACCGGGCACGCCGTCACCGGGCTGCTCGGTGCACTGGGAGAAATCGATGGAACGGCCGTCGATGCGCGGCGGGGTGCCGGTCTTGAGGCGCCCCTGCGGCAGCTTGAGCTCCTTGAGCCGGGCCGACAGGCTGACGGCCGGCGGATCACCCGCGCGGCCGGCCGCGTAGTTGTTCAGGCCCACGTGGATCTTGCCGTCCAGGAAGGTGCCGGCGGTCAGCACCACGGTACGGCTGCGGAACTTGATGCCCACCTGGGTCACGGCGCCGACCACCCGGTCACCCTCCACCATCAGGTCGTCCACCGCCTGCTGGAACAGCCAGAGCTTGGGCTGGTTCTCCAGGCGGTGGCGGATGGCCGCTTTATAAAGAATGCGGTCGGCCTGGGCGCGGGTAGCGCGCACGGCCGGGCCCTTGGAGCTGTTGAGGATACGGAACTGGATGCCGCCCTCGTCCGTGGCGATGGCCATGGCCCCGCCCAGTGCGTCCACCTCCTTGACCAGGTGGCCCTTGCCGATGCCCCCGATGGAGGGGTTGCAGCTCATCTGACCCAGGGTCTCGATGTTGTGTGTCAGCAGCAGGGTCCTGGCGCCCATGCGCGCGGACGCCAGCGCGGCTTCCGTGCCGGCATGGCCGCCGCCGACGACGATGACATCGAATTCTTGTGGGTAGAGCATGGAAGAT
>JAGWTL010000358.1 GCA_028869035.1 Burkholderiales bacterium
GCCGTCTGGTTGAACCACTCGATGCGTCCCTGCGCGTCCAGCAGCAGCACCCCGTTGGGCGAAGCCTGCAGGGCCGCCAGAAAATTCTGCAGGCGGCGATCACTGTCGCGCGTCTCATGCTCACGCTGACGCACCAGCCGGCGCGCACGCTCGGCCACCTCGCCCCACAGGCCCAGCTTGAGCGGTACATCCGAGACGTCGCCCTTGCGCAGCCAATGCAGCACCCGCAAACCGCGCGTGAAATCGACCAGCACCCAAAGCAGACCGGTGGCAAGCACGCCGGCGAGTCCACCCCTGATCTGCAGGGCTTCGGGCGCTAGCCAGATGCCGATCAGCGCCCCCAGGATCTGGAGCAGCAGAAAGAAGATGAGTTGCAGCAGCATGAAGCGGCGACCCCGGGGACGGGCCCGTCCTCAGCCACGCAGCGCGGCAGAAGCCGGCACGGGTTGCGCCGACAGGCGGTAACCGGTACCACGCACGGTCTCCACCATGGGCGCAGCCTCACCCAGCGCTTCACGCAGGCGCTTGATGTGTACATCCACCGTGCGCTCCTCGATGAAGACATGGTCACCCCACACCTTGTCGAGCAGTTGACCGCGGCTGTGCACGCGTTCGGCGTGACTCATCAGGTACTGCAGCAACTTGAATTCGGTGGGGCCCAGCTTGAGGGCCTGCTCTGCAAAACTCACGCGGTGCGTGGCCGTGTCCAGCTTGAGGCGGCCGATCTCCAGCGTCACGACGCCCTGGTCCGGCGCGCGCCGGCGCAGCAGGGCACGGATGCGCGCCAGCATCTCCTTGGTGGAGAAGGGTTTGGCCATGTAATCGTCAGCGCCGGCATCGAGGCCGGCCACGCGGTCGGCTTCGTCGCCGCGTGCGGTCAGCATGATGATGGGCACCGTCTTGGTCCGCGAATCGTTGCGCCAGCGGCGCGCCAGGCTCAGTCCGCTCTCACCGGGCAACATCCAGTCCAGCAACACCAAGTCGGGCAGCACAGCATCAATCTCGCGCTGCGCGGCCAGGCCGTCCGGCGCCACCGTGGGCTGGAATCCGTTGTGACGCAGGTTGACAGCGATCAGCTCGGCGATTGCCGGCTCGTCTTCGACCACTAGTACGGCAGGTTGCTTCATTCTTATAACTCCTACGCTCCCGGAAAAACCATGATGCACAAGCCATCCCATCGGGGAACGCCGTGGAGCCGGCTTTGCCGGGCCACCGGCGTTGCCCCCTTGAGGGGGGCTGAGATCTTCGGCTCCAAGCCTGCCTGCGCAGGCCTGGACAGGTCGACGAGCCTAGGCCTATGGCCGGGGCCCCTCGGCGATAAGCGACACGCAGTGCGCGGAGCCTGGGGGTGTTTCACTTCAATACGGATTCGATCTCTTCGATCGAAGCATGGCGCACGTCGGCGCCCTTGACGATGTAGATGATGAGCTCGGCGATGTTCTTCGCATGGTCTCCGACACGCTCGATCGCCTTGGCCAGGAAAAGCAGGTCCAGGCTGGGCGAGATGGTGCGGGGGTCTTCCATCATGTAGGTGATCAGCACGCGCACGAAGCTGTCGAACTCCTTGTCGATCAGGTCGTCCTCCTTCAGGATGGCGACAGCGGTGGTCGTATCGAGCCGGGCAAAGGCATCCAGCGCCTTGCGCAGCTGGCCTGCGGCCAGGTCGGCCGCCGTGCGCAGCTCGGAGGCCGGCAAGGCGCGTGGCGCGCCGCTGTGGATGACGGACAGCACCATGCGCGCCATCTTCTCGGCTTCGTCGCCAGCGCGTTCCAGGTTGGCGATCGTCTTGGAGATGGCCATCAGCAGGCGCAGGTCGCGCGCGGTGGGCTGGCGGCGCGCGATGATGGAGGAGATCTCGTGGTCGAGTTCGATCTCCATGGCATTGACGCGGTGCTCCAGTTCGATCACCTGCTGGGCCGAATCGGTGTTGAGCCGGGCCAGGGCCTGCACGGCCTGCTGCAGCTGGGCTTCGACCAAACCGCCCATTTCCATGACGCGGCTGGAGATGGAGCTCAGCTCACTGTCGAACTGAGTGGAGAGGTGTTTTTCGGGCATGTTCATTTCCTCCTCAGCCGAAACGGCCGCTGATGTAGTGGCTACGGCCGCCGCACTTAACTTCGCCACGCGAAGTTAGCCTGCACCGCTGCATAACTGTCCGGTTCATCCGAACCTCCCGGTTATGTAGTCTTCAGTCTCCTTGCGCGTGGGCTTGAAGAACATCTGCTCGGTGGAGCCGAACTCCACCAGGTCACCCAGGTACATGTAGGCGGTGTAGTCGCTGCAGCGGGCGGCCTGCTGCATGTTGTGTGTGACGATGACCACCGTGTAGTCGTCCTTGAGCTCGGTGATCAGCTCCTCGATCTTGGCGGTGGAGATCGGATCCAGCGCCGAACAGGGCTCGTCCAGCAGGATGACCTCGGGCTTGATGGCAATGCCGCGCGCGATGCACAGGCGCTGCTGCTGGCCGCCCGACAGGCTGGAACCGCTCTGCTTGAGCTTGTCCTTGACCTCGCTCCACAGCGCCGCCTTGCGCAGAGCCCACTCGACACGCTCTTCCATGTCGGTAGCACTCAGTGATTCAAACAGCTTGATGCCGAAGGCGACGTTGTCGTAGATGGACATCGGGAAAGGCGTGGGCTTCTGGAACACCATGCCCACCTTGGCGCGCAGCAGGGCCACGTCTTCCTTGCTGGTCAGCAGGTTCTCGCCGTCCAGCAGGATCTGGCCTTCGGCGCGCTGCTCGGGGTAGAGCTCGAACATGCGGTTGAAGGTGCGCAGCAGCGTGCTCTTGCCGCAGCCCGAGGGGCCGATGAA
>JAGWTL010000359.1 GCA_028869035.1 Burkholderiales bacterium
CTGGTGCGCGGGGGGGGACTCGAACCCCCACACCATTGCTGGCGTCAGGACCTAAACCTGGTGCGTCTACCAATTTCGCCACCCGCGCGGGTCCAAACAAAAGGGGAGGTCCGACAGACCTCCCCATGAAATCGGTCAACCTGATATTTTAACCCCGCCAGGAGACCGCCGTTTCACCTCAAACCAGGCAGCACCGGTGTTTCACACATCACGCAGAACCATGCGGGTCCGGCGCTGCGCGCCAGCCCCGCAGGCGGATTCATGAAGATGCCGGTGTTCCGCGTTTCACGCGGAACCATGCGGCATACATGGCCGGTAGCGCCAGCAGGGTCAGCACGGTGGCGACGATCAGCCCGCCCATGATGGCCACGGCCATGGGGCCCCAGAAGACCGAACGCGACAGCGGGATCATGGCCAGCACGGCAGCGGCAGCGGTCAGCACGATCGGACGCAACCGGCGTACCGCGCTCTCCACGATGGCGTCCCAGGCCGGGATGCCGGCTGCGCGGTCCTGCTCGATCTGGTCGATCAGGATCACCGAGTTGCGCTGGATCATGCCCATGAGGGCGATCACGCCCAGCAGGGCCACGAAGCCGAAGGGGCGGTTGAGCAGCAGCAGCGCGCCGGCCACCCCGGCCAGGCCCAAAGGGCCGGTCAGGAAAACCAGCATGGCTCGGCTGAAACTCTGCAGCTGCAGCATCAGCAGTGTGAAGGTGATGAAAAGCATCAGGGGCATGCCAGCGGCGATCGAACCCGTGCCCTTGCTGCTTTCCTCCACCGCGCCGGCCACCTCGATGCGGTAGCCGTTGAGGCCGGCGGCATGCCATTTGGACTCCAGAGCCCGCAGCGAAGGCAGCAACTCGGCCGTCAGAGTCGCGCCCTGCATGCCTTCCACGGCATCGGACTGCACGGTGATACCGAACTCGCGGTTTTCGCGCCACATCACGCCCGGCTCCCAGGTGAAGACCGGCTTGGCAATCTGCGTCAGCGGAATGGAACGTCCGCTGCTGGTCGGCAGGTAGGCGTTGGCCAGGTCGGTGATGGCATTACGCTCGTCCAGGGGCTGGCGAAGCACGATGTCGATCAGCTTGTCCCCCTCGCGGTACTGGCCCACGTTCTGGCCGGCGAGAAGGGTGCGCGCCGCCTGGGCAATGGACTGGCTGCTCACCCCCAGGGCGCGCGCCTTGGCCTGGTCGACCTCCAGACGCAGCACCTTGACCGATTCGTTCCAGTTGTCGTTGACGCCGCGCGTGTTGGCACTCTTACGCATCACAGCCTTGACCTCGTCGGCACGGGCGCGCAGCACGGCCGGATCGGCGCCGACCACGCGGAACTGCACCGGATAGGGCACCGGCGGGCCGTTGGGCAGCAGCTTGACGCGGCCGCGCACTTCGGGGAACTCCTGGGCCAGCAACGTCGGCAACTGCACGCGCAGCGTTTCACGCGTCTTGAGGTCTTTCGGCAAGATGATGAATTGCGAGACATTGCTCTGCGGGAAGACCTGGTCCAGCGGCAGGTAAAAACGCGGCACACCCGAACCCACCCAGGTGCTCACCGTATTCACGCCCGGCAGTGCCAGCAGGCGCTTTTCGACGCGCTGTGTCGCTTCCTCGTTGGCGACAAAGGAGGTGCCTTCCGGGAACCAGATGTCTACCAGGATTTCCGGCCGGCTCGAATCGGGGAAGAACTGCTGCTGCACCTTGCCCATGCCGGCAATGCCCAGCGCAAAGGTGAGGACCGTGGCGCCGATGGTGAGCCAGCGGTGCTGCACGCACCAGTTCACGACGGCGCGAAAGCGTTGGTAGAAGGGTGTGTCGAAGTGTTCGTGCGGGCCGCCGGCCGGATCAGGCTGGGCCGCCTGATGGTGCGGCTGGGCCTTGAGCAGCAGCGTGCCCAGGTAGGGCACGAAGTAGACCGACACGATCCAGCTCAGAACCAGGGCCAGTGCCGTCACGCCGAAGATGGCGAAGGTGTACTCGCCCACGGCCGATTTGGCCATGCCGATGGGCAAAAAACCGGCGGCCGTGATCAGCGTGCCGGTGAGCATGGGCATGGCGGTAATCTCGTAGGCAAAGGTGGCCGCGCGCACCTTGTCGTAGCCCTCCTCCATCTTGCGCACCATCATCTCCACGGCAATGATGGCGTCGTCCACCAGCAGGCCCAGGGCGATGATCAGCGAACCCAGCGAAATCTTGTGCAGGCCGATGCCCCAGTACTGCATGCCCAGAAAGGTCAGCGCCAGCACCAGGGGAATGGTGATGCCCACCACCAGGCCGGGCCGCATGTCCACGTAATAGCGTTTCCAGAGCGGCAGATGGTCCGCGCCCTGATGCTTGTGCAGACCCAGGCTGATGAAGCTGACCACCAGCACGATCATCACGGCTTCGATCAGCACGCCGACAAACTCGTTGACGGACGTCGCCACCGCCTTGGGCTGGTCCTGCAACTGCACCAGCTCGATGCCGGCGGGCAGGTTCTTTTCAATGCGGTCCGTGGTCTTGCGCAGGGACTTGCCCAGCGCGATGATGTCGCCGCCCTTGGCCATGGAAATGCCCAGGGCGATGACCTGTTTGCCCTGGTGCCGCACCTTGATGCTGGCCGGGTCCACATAGCCCCGCTTGATCTCGGCGATATCGCCCAGGCGCAGCTGGTTGCCCGTGCTGCCGCGGATGGGCATGGCGCGCAACTGATCCACGGCCTCAAACTGGCCGGCTACACGCACCTGCACCACGTCCAGCGGCGTCTGCACGGCGCCGGCGCTTTCCACCGCGTTCTGCTGGCCCAGCTGGGCCAGCACCTGGTTCAGGTCCAG
>JAGWTL010000035.1 GCA_028869035.1 Burkholderiales bacterium
TGGGCGTCTTGCGCGCCCTGGCGCAGCGCCATGCGGGGCAGACCCTGGCCGTGGTCACCCACGGGGGGGTGCTCGACATGGTCTACCGCAGCGCACTCGGCCTTTCATTGTCGGGCCCGCGCGTGAGCGAGATTCCCAACGCCGGCATCAACCGCGTGCGCCTGCGGGGCGAGGCCATCGACATCCTCGATTGGGCCGACACCCGCCATCTGGCCGACCTGCCGCCGCAGCCGGTTTATGACCAGCAGCGCCTGGCGCGTGAGCGCAAGGCTGTGACCCCGGCTACCTCGCAGGCGGCCGATAGCGCCTGACGCGGCCGTGGTTTTCAGCCAGGGCGGATAATCAGACCACCATGGCCTTGATGATCACCGACGAATGCATCAACTGTGATGTCTGCGAGCCCGAGTGTCCCAACCAGGCGATCTATCTCGGGCCGGAGATCTATGAGATTGATCCGTCGCGCTGCACCGAGTGCGTGGGCCATTTCGATGAGCCGCAGTGTGTGCAGGTCTGCCCCGTGGCCTGCATCCCGGTGAATCCGGAGGTCGTGGAAGACCGCGAAACCCTGTGGCGGAAATACCAGCGTCTGCAGGCTGAGGCCCAGACTGCAGGCAAGCCGTCGGCGGCCTGATCACTTCGACACCGGAGCCCGGTAGGCCGGGATTTTCTCTTTGTTGCCGCTTTTCTTTTTCCCGTCGGCCTTTTGTGCGGCCTTGTCGGTATCGCGCTGGACCTTGTCGGCCCGTTCAACGTCGCGCTGGGCTGCCGCCTCTTCCTTCTGCCGGGTCTTTTCCAGCGTGTTGCCCGCGCGTTTTTCGTGTTGGACGCTGGCGTCATGCGCCTTGCGCTGCTCGGGACTTCGGCTGTCCGTCGCGTCGACGGCGTTGCCGCCGGGGCAGGGGGTCTGGCTGTAGCTGCTGCCGCAGCGGTAGACGGTCTGCGCCGACAATCCGGTGCACAGTGTCATGGCAGCGATCGCAAGAATGTGTGACAGCGTCTTCATGCAGGTTCTCCTTCCTTGGGGGGCAGATCAGCGGGGCGCGGCGGTTTGGGCCGGGGCGGCTTGCTGGTGTGGATCAGCAGGGTGGCTTTCTCCATCTCGCCGGCCAGCAGATCCGGCAAGGCCTTGACCGAGCGCACGATGCAGTCCTCGATGGCCGTGCGATGCTCGGGCGAGGGTTTCTTGAGCACCCAGTTCACCACCTCGGACTTCACGCCCGGATGGCCCACGCCGATGCGCAGGCGCCAGTAGTCGTCGGTGCCCAGCCTGGCATGGATGTCGCGCAGGCCGTTGTGGCCGGCGTGGCTGCCGCCGAACTTGAGCTTGACCTGGCCCGGCACGATGTCCAGCTCGTCGTGCGCGACGAGGATTCCCTCGGGCTGGATCTTGAAGAAGCGCGCCAGCGCCGCCACCGATTTGCCCGATTCGTTCATCCAGGTCTGCGGCGCCAGCAGCCAGACGGTCTGGCCCTTCACGGTGGTGCGTGCCACCAGGCCGTGGTAGCTCCTGTCCATGATCGGGTTGACCTTGAGCTCACGCGCCACGGCCTCGATCCACCAGAAGCCGGCGTTGTGCCGGGTGGCCTCGTATTCGGGACCGGGGTTGCCCAGGCCGACAAACAGTTTGATCATGCGCGGATTATCAGTGCATCGTGGGGGGCCGCCCGGCGAGCCGGGACCCCAAAAGAAACGGCCCACCGAAGTGGGCCGTTGACGCAAAGCCAGGAGGCTTATTTCTTGGCAGCAGGCGCCTTGGCAGCCGGAGCGGCGGCCTTGGCCGGAGCAGCCTTGCCGCCAGCGGCCGGGGCCGCAGCGGGAGCGGCTGCATCGGCGGCAGCCGGTGCGGCTTCGGCAGCGTCGGCGCCAGCAACCATCACCACCGAGACCACCACCGGGTTGGCCTTGCCGTGGGTCACGGCGGTCACGCCCTTGGGCAGCTTGATGTCGGACAGGTGCAGCGAGGCACCCTTCTTCAGGCCACTCAGGTCCACGGCGATGAACTCGGGCAGATCGGCCGGCAGGCAGAGGATCTCGATTTCGGTCAGCACATGGTTGGCGATGCAGCCGTCGGTCTTCACCGCAGGCGAATTCTCGTCACCGCTGAAGTGGAAGGGCACCTTCATGTGCAGCTTGGTGTTGGCATCCACACGCTGGAAGTCGATGTGCAACACCAGGGGCTTGAAAGGGTGCATCTGCACGTCGCGCAGCAGCACCTTGTTGCTCTTGCCGTTCACTTCCATCTCGAGGATGGACGAATGGAAGGTTTCCTTTTTCAGGGCGTGCCACAGCGCGTTGTGGTCGAGCTCGACCAGCTGCGGTTCACCGGTGCCACCGTAGACGATACCGGGCGTGCGGCCCGTGTTGCGGAGACGGCGGCTCGCACCCGTGCCCTGCTTGGCGCGCTCAAAAGCGACGAATTTCATAGTTCACTCCATAAAGAGTCCACCGCGACCAGTGAGACTCCGTTTCAACAAAGGCCCGCGGCAGTATGCGTGCGGGCCGGCTTTTTGCCCGGATCAGAACAGATCGTCCTGGTCCGAGAACAAACTCATGACCGACTCGCCCTTGGCGATGCGGTGGATGGTTTCCGCGATCAGCGGGGCCACGTTCACCTGCCGGATCTTGGCGCAGCCGGTGGCGGCGGGGCTCAGCGGGATGGTGTTGGTCACCACCACCTCGTCCAGGGCCGTTCCCTTGGACAGGCGCTCGATCGCCGGGCCCGAAAAAATCGGGTGCGTGCAATAGGCGTAGACCTTCTTGGCGCCGCGCTCCTTGAGCACCTCGGCGGCCTTCACCAGCGTGCCCGCGGTGTCGATCATGTCGTCCATGATCACGCAGTTGCGGCCTTCGATCTCGCCGATCACGTGCATCACTTCACTGACGTTGGCCTTGGGGCGACGCTTGTCGATGATGGCCAGGTCGCAGCCCAGCTGCTTGGCCAGCGCGCGGGCGCGCACCACACCACCCACGTCGGGCGAGACTACGATCAGGTCTTCGTACTTCTTCAGCCGCAGATCACCCAGCAGCACCGGCGAGGCGTAGATGTTGTCCACCGGGATGTCGAAGAAGCCCTGGATCTGGTCGGCATGCAGGTCCATGGTCAGCACGCGGGCCACGCCCACGGCCTGCAGCATATTGGCCACCACCTTGGCGGTGATCGGCACGCGCGTGGAACGCGGGCGGCGGTCCTGGCGGGCGTAGCCGAAATAGGGGATCACGGCGCTGATGCGCTCGGCCGAGGCGCGTTTGAGCGCATCGACCATGATCAGCAGCTCCATCAGCGAGTCGTTGGTCGGCGCGCAGGTGGATTGCACGACGAAGACGTCGCGGGCGCGCACGTTCTGGTTGATCTCGACAGTGACTTCGCCGTCCGAGAAGCGGCCGACCGTGGCGGCGCCCAGCGTGATGCCGAGGTGCTTGGCAATGTCGGCGGCCAAGGCCGGATTGGCATTGCCCGTGAAGAGCATGAAATCGGGGGGCGGAGCGACCTGCATGAACGATCCAGCGATGAGTGACTATTGACCCAGAAAAATTTGGCAGGGGAGAAAGGATTCGAACCTTTGCATGCTGGAATCAAAATCCAGTGCCTTAACCAACTTGGCGACTCCCCTACACAGGCTGACGGCTGTGAAACAGCTGCCCGCCGACTAACTTTTTTCGCTGGTCGCCCATCCGACGAGCGGGTGGGCCTCCAGGCTGCAGCACAACCGGGCCAGCAAGGTGTCCGGCGCCGTCGGAACACGCATGTCGGGCGGTGCCCACGCAAACACGGCACTTCCTGAGCCTGTCATCCGCCCTTCCAGTCCCAGAGTGGCAAGCCAATCGAGAGCCTGAGTGACGCCCGTGCAAAGCCGCTGGGCGACAGGCTGCAGGTCGTTGCGAGCTTCTTTCAGAAAAGCCTTCGGGTCTGCAGCAAAGCCTGAAATTGTAGCAGGAATACTGTCACGCCTCAAGGAGGGGTCCGTAAAAATCGCCCGGGTCTCCAGCCCGGCCATGGGCTTCACCACCAGAACATGGTGTTGCGGCAGCTGCACGGGGGTGATGGAATCGCCGATACCCTCGACCCATGCGTTGTGGCCGCGCAGGAAGAAGGGTACGTCGGCCCCGAGCTTCAGGCCGATGGCGCAAAGCTTTTCCAGCGTGAGCCGGAGCTGCCAGAGGCGGTTGAGGGCCAACAGGGCCGACGCAGCATCCGAGGAGCCGCCGCCCATGCCAGCCTGAGCCGGCAGGCGTTTTTCGATCGCGATGTGTGCGCCGTACGGTGTTCCGGTGGCGGCTTGCAAGGCCCGTGCGGCCCGCAGGATCAGGTCATCGGCCGGCAGCGGCGCCAGCAGGTCTTCGCGGCTGAGCTGACCGTCAGCGCGACGGTCGAAGTGCAGGGTGTCGGCCCAGTCGATCAGCATGAAGACCGACTGCAGCAGGTGGTAGCCGTCGGCCCGCCGGTCCGTGATGTGCAGGAAAAGGTTGAGCTTGGCCGGGGCCGGTATGTCGTGGAGCGACTGCATACCCGCGATTATCGGGGGCAGCTCAGGGCTCGAGTATGAGACGCAGTTCTGCGGCCGGCGCAGGCTGGCGGCGCCGAGCCACCAGGCGGCCTGAGTCCAGCTGCGTCAGATCGGCTTGCCAGCCGTCGGCAGCGGCCGGTCGACCTTGCAACCATTCGAACAGGGCCGCGATGGGGATGGCGGTGCCCGTGGCCTCGGTGGCCAGCGCGTCGATTGTGTCGAAGGCCCGGGTCTCTCCGTTGTTGCGCAGCAAGGCCTGCTGGGGACTCCAGCGCAACTGTGCCAGCGTGGTGCCAAGCGGGCTGGACAGTAGCAGCTCGCCCCTGGGGGCCTGGCCGCTGAGTTCGAAGCTGGCAAAAAAGGAGCTGGGTTCCGGGCTGCTGTCGACGCGCAGCGCCAGACGGCCGCGCCAGTAGGTTTGGACCTGACCATCGGTCGCCGGGGCCAGCCGGGGTGGCTGGGCACAGCCGGCCAGCAGGATTGCCCAGACGCAGAGCAGGCCGGCCGCCAGGGTGCGCAGCGTGAGTTTCACGGCTTGACGCGCAGGCGCTTGAGCGTTTCGACCAAGGTCTCGTTCTCGGCGTTGAGCTGCAGGCCTTCACGCCAGACGCTCAGCGCCTGTTCGCGCTGGCCCATGCTCCAGAGCACCTCGCCCAGATGGGCGGCGATCTCGGCATCGGGGCGGGTGCGGTAGGCCTGCTGCAGCACACGCAGGGCCTCGGGCTTGTTGCCCTCGCGAAACTCGACCCAGCCCAGGCTGTCGCTGATGAAGGGGTCGTCGGGCGCGAACTCCAGTGCCTTGAGGATGAGCTGGCGCGCCTCGCCCAGGCGCACGCTGCGATCGGCGAAGGAATAACCCAGCGCGTTGTAGGCGTGGTGGTACTGCGGCTTTTCGGCAATGATCCGACGCAGCAGCTTTTCCATCTCATCTGTGCGGCCGAGTTTCTCGGCCAGTGTGGCCTGATCGTAGACCAGATCGTAGTCTTTCGGATCGCGTTGAGTGGCCTCGGCCAGCAAGTCGTAGGCTTGCGAATAGAGCTTGTTGTCGCGCAACAGCTGGATCTCGCTGGAGAGCTTGACGCGCGCGTCGGCCGGCGTTCGCTCGGGCAGGTTACGGATCAGTTCGCGGGCCTCGTCGATGCGGCCTTGGCGCGCCAGGATGCCGGCACGACGGCTTTGCGTGCGCACCAGGTCCTCGGGGCTGCTGATCTTGCCCAGCCAACTCTCGGCCATTTTGTAGTCTTTGCGCTGTTCGGCAATCTGGGCCAGCGAGAGGTAGGCCTGGGCCAGCGCACGGCTGGGCTCCTCCACCCCGTTGCCGCGGCGCGACTGCATCAGCTCCAGGAACTGCTTGAGCGAGCGCTCGGCGGAGTCGAACCGGTTGTCTTGCAGTTCCAGCGTGCCGCGGATCAGCCAAGCCTCGGCGTAGTCGGGCTTTTCGCTGGTGACGATCTGGATCTGGCTGCCGGCTTCGGCGTAGCGCTGGGCATCGAGCAGCGCGCGCGCATAGGCCAGGCGCACCTCCACCAAGGGGCGGCCTTCCAGGTATTTGCGCACGATGGCCTCGGCTCCGGGTCGCTGGGGTGACATCAGGGCCAGGGCCAGCAGGGCCGGTCCTTCGGTGCGCGCATCCATTGCCTGGCCACGCCGTGCGGCCTCCAGGGCGCCCGCACTGTCCTGGTTTTCCAGCCGCATGCGGCCCACGGCGCTCCAGGCGGCCGCGCCTGTGCCGGGGTTGGTCAGGTACTCGGCCAGGGCCTGCTCCAACATCTCGGTGGCGAGTTTCTTGTCGCTGCTGCGTGCGAAATAGCGCGGCAGCGTGGTGATGGTGAGGGTGCGGTCCTTGGCGTCAGCCAGGGTGATCTCGCGCTTGAGGGGTTCCACCGTCTCGTTCAGGTGGTTCAGGCCGATCAGGATCTGCAGCACGTAGCGATTGGCGTCGCGTGAACCGGGCTGGGCCTGCTTCCAGGCGCGTGCGGCCTGCAGGGCTGAGTCGCCGGCGCGTGACTGCAGGGCAATGTCGATGGCGCGCTGGTACAGGCGCGCGTCGCCGGTTTTGCGTGCGGCGTCCAGGATCAGCGAGTAGCCCGCGCCGGCTTCGCCGCGCTGGGTGCTGAGTTCGCCTACCATCAACTGGTAGAAAAGTTCGCCGTCGAGCGCGGAGTTGGCGGGCGGGGTGGCGGGGACCGAGGCCGGCGGTTGTGCGTGCGCCGTCAGGACGGCCGTCAACAAGAGAGGGAGGAGGCGTAGGCGTGAGAACATCGAACCATAATAATCCAAGCCAGCCAGCCCCTGCCTGCCTAAGCCATGCCTGAATTGCCCGAAGTCGAGGCCACGCGCCTGAGTTTTGTCGACCGCATCAGCGGGGCCGGCATCGTTTCGGCCTGGTGCGGCAAGCCCTTGCGCTGGCCGCTGGGCACGGCGCCGGTACGTCTGGTTGGCCGCACGGTGCGGGGGGTGCGCCGGCGCGGCAAGTACCTGCTGATGGACCTGGACCAGGGCCTCTTGCTGCTGCATCTGGGCATGTCTGGCAGCCTGAGTTTTGGTGCGGCATTGCAGCCGCGCGGGGCGCACGACCATTTCGAACTGCTCACTAGCCGCGGTACCTTGCGCCTGAACGATCCGCGCCGTTTCGGTGCCGTGGTCTGGGCGCCGGACCAGGACGCGCCGCTGGCGCGCAAGCTGCTGGGAGGCCTGGGTGTGGAGCCCTTGTCAGAGGATTTTGATGCAACGGGTTTCCATGCCGCCCTCAAGACGCGCAAGTCCGCGATCAAGCAGGTGCTGCTGGTGGGTGACGTGGTGGTGGGCGTGGGCAATATCTACGCGTCCGAGGCGCTGTTCCTGGCCGGCATCCGCCCCACGCTGAGCGCGGCGCGGCTGAGCCGGCCGCGCGCGGAAAAGTTGCGCGCTGCCATCCGGGAGGTGTTGGGTCGTGCCTTGGCGGCCGGCGGCACGACGTTGCGCAACTACTCCAACGCCGCTGGCGAACGAGGCAACTTCCAGTTCGAAGCCCAGGTCTATGGACGGGAGGGTCAGCCATGCCGGGTTTGCGGCACGGCGATCAAGGCCATCCGGCAGGGCCAGCGGGCGACGTTTTTCTGCCCCAACTGTCAGAAAACATGAGGCTAATCAATGAGATGGATGCTATATTGACTGCTTTGCAGAATGACCTGAAGTGCGTCTAGGGGGCAGTTTTGGCTACATCTTTCAACGATCAGTTTGACCAGCACGGCACGTGGCGGCGCGAGTTCGCCCTGCGCCTGAAGCTGCTGGGCGAATGGATGAAAGACCACGACCTGCTCGACGCCGCCGTCGAGGAGCGCCTGCACCGCCTGGAGATGCAGGTCCGCGCCGACAAGGTCATGGTGGCCTTCGTCGCCGAGTTCTCGCGCGGCAAGTCCGAACTGATCAATGCCATCTTCTTCGCCGGCTATGGCCGGCGCATCATGCCGGCCAGCGCCGGGCGCACCACCATGTGCCCGACCGAGATGGGCTATGACGCCGAGGTGCCGCCTTGCCTGCGCCTGCTGTCCATCGAGACCCGCCTGCAACCCCAGTCCCTGATGGAGTGGCGCATGGTCCCCGAGAAGTGGACCCGTGTCGATCTCGACGTCAACGACCCGCAGCAGCTGGCCATGGCGCTCGAGAAGGTCTCCGAAACCCGTCGCGTCTCGCTGGAAGAGGCGCGCGCCCTGGGTTTCTGGAGCAGCCAGGTGCCCGGCGACACCCCGCTCATGGACAGCCAGGGCAAGGTCGAGGTGCCCAAGTGGCGCCACGCCCTTATCAACATCGCCCACCCCCTGCTCAAGCAGGGCCTGGTTATCCTGGACACCCCCGGCCTCAACGCCATCGGCGCCGAGCCCGAGCTGACGGTCAGTCTGGTGCCGCAGGCGCACGCCGTGGTCTTCATTCTGGGCGCCGACACCGGCGTCACCAAGTCCGACCTCGAGATCTGGCGTGAGCACCTGATCACGGAATCGACCGCAGGCGACACGCGCCTGGTCGTGCTCAACAAGATCGATTCGCTTTGGGATGCACTGAGTTCGCCGGCCCAGATCCAGATGCAGATCGACCGCCAGCGTGCCACCACGGCCGAAATCCTGGGCCTGAATCGCGAGCAGGTGCTGCCCGTCTCGGCCCAGAAGGGCCTGGTCGCCAAGGTCACCGATGACGCCAAGCTGCTGCAGGCCAGCTGTCTGCCCGCGCTGGAAGAGGCGCTGGCGCAGCGCATCATGGGCCAGCGTCAGCGCATCCTGGGCGCGGCCGTGGCCGTCGGCATCTCCGACCTGCAACTCGAAGTGGGCCGGGTGCTCAACATCCGCCGCCGCGACCTCAACGAGCAGATGCTGGAACTCAAGGGCCTGCAGGGCAAGAACGCCGCCGTGATCAAGCACATGCGTCTGCGCATCTCCCAGGAGCAGGCCGAGTTCGACCGTGCCGGCGCCAAGATCCATGCTGTGCGCTCGGTGCATCTCAAGCTGCTGCGCGACGTGTTCGCGTTGTTGAGCACCAAGAGCCTGCGCGCCGAGATGAACCAGCTGATGCAGTCGCTGCTGCAGACCGGCCTCAAGCTCGGCGTCAAGAAGTCCTACGGCGACACCTTCGATCGCCTGCGTGAAAACCTGCGTCGTGTGCAGTCCCTGATGGGCGAGATCCAGATCATGCTGGCAACTTCCTTCAAGCAGCTCAATGCCGAGCAGGGCTTTTCGCTGCAGCCGCCGGCCGAGCCCTCGCTGCAAGCCTATATTGACAACCTGAACCAGGTCGAGCGCGGCCATCTGCAGTACCTGGGCCTGGGCAATGCCTTCCGCCTGGCCCAGCCCGAGTTTGCCGATCGCCTGGTGCGCGCCCTGGCCACGCGCCTGCGCAGCGTCTACCAGTCGGCCCTCGGTGACGTGGAGTTGTGGAGCAAGTCGGCCGCGGCCCAGCTCGACGCCCAGCTGCGTGAGCGCCGCCGCAACTTCAGCCGCCGCCTGGAGGCGATCGACCGCATCCAACAGGCCGCAGGTGGCCTGGACGAACGCATTGCCGAGATCAACGAGCAGTTCCGCGCGCTGGAACTGCTCGATGCCAAGCTGCTCGAACTCACGGCCTACCTGATCCGGGCGCAGGACGTCACCAGGCCCAAGGACACGGTCGCGGCCGAGTTGCTGGCTTCGTGAGCCGGCCTTCGCGCCCGTCTTCTCCTTCGCCCGTGGTCCAGCCGGCCGACTGGGATGCCCGGGTGCTGCGCTGGCAGGCCCGGCACGGGCGCCAAGGCCTGCCCTGGCAGGGTACGCAGGACCCCTACCGCGTCTGGCTCTCCGAAATCATGCTGCAGCAGACCCAGGTGGTTACGGTACGTGATTACTACACGCGTTTCCTGGGGCGCTTCCCCGATGTACGTTCCCTGGCGGCCGCAAGCCTCGACGACGTGCTGGCCTTGTGGAGCGGCTTGGGCTATTACAGCCGCGCGCGCAACCTGCATGGCTGTGCCGCGCAGGTGATGCAGGTCCATGGCGGTGAATTCCCCCGGACGGCGGAGCTGCTCCAGACCTTGCCGGGCATAGGCCCGTCCACGGCGGCGGCCATCGCCTCCATCTGCTTTGGTCAACGTGTGGCCATCCTCGACGGCAATGTGAAGCGTGTGCTCACGCGCGCCCTGGGCTTTGACGCCGATCTGGCCAAAGGTGCCAACGAGCGCGCACTCTGGGGCCACGCCACCGAGCTGTTGCCGCAGCGCGACCTGGTGCGTGCCATGCCGCGTTACACCCAGGGTGTGATGGACCTGGGCGCCACGGTCTGCCTGGCGCGCAAGCCCCTGTGCGAGGTCTGTCCCGTGATGGACATCTGTGTGGCCCGGCGTGAAGGCCGGCCCGAAAGCTACCCCGTCAAGACACGCAAGCTCAAGCGCAGTGCGCAGTCGCTCTGGCTTCTGTGGGCGCAGACGCGCGACGGCGCGGTCTGGCTGCGCCAGCGGCCCACACCCGGCGTCTGGGCCGGCCTGTACTGCATGGAGTTGTTCGAAAGCTACGATGCCCTGCGCGCAGCAGTGCCTGCGGTCTATCAGGACCGTCTGCAGGAGCTGTCGGCTTTCACCCATGTGTTGACGCACAAGGATCTGCATCTGCATCCGGTGTACGTGCAGCTGCCTGCGCGTACCAGACTGTCGCAAGAGGGGGGCTGGCAGCCGGTCGATGCGTGGCCCAGCCTGGGTCTGCCGGCGCCGGTGCGCAAGCTGCTGCAGGGCTGAAGCCGGGGCTCAGCCGCCGATTTCGCGGTGGCGCCGCAGCGTGGCCCAGCGCGTGGCAAAACGGCGCGCCAGTTCCTCCACCAGATAGACCGAGCGATGCTGGCCGCCTGTGCAGCCTACGGCCACTGTCACGTAGCTGCGGTGGTTCTGTGACATCGCGTCCAGCCAGAGTGAGAGAAAAGCCTCGATGTGTTCCAGCATGCTGGTGGCCTCGGGCTGGGCACGCAGGAAGGCTATCACCGGCTCGTCGCGGCCAGTCAGCGGGCGCAGTTCGGGTTCGTAATGAGGGTTGGGAAGCATGCGCACGTCAAACACATAGTCAGCGTCGACCGGGATGCCGCGTTTGTAGGCGAAGGACTCGAAGACCAGCGTGAGCTGGCCGCCGGGCAGGCGTATCACTTCCTTGATGTAGCCCTGCAACTGCGACGGTCGGATCAGGCTGGTGTCGATCACATGGGCCTGCTCGCGCAGGGCCCCCAACAGCTCACGTTCAAGTTCGATGGCTTCCACCAGCACGCGGTTGAGATCGGCGCCTTCGTTCATGGCCTGCGAGAGCGGGTGCTTGCGTCGCGTTTCCGAATAACGACGCACCAGCGTATCGGTGGAGGCGTCGAGAAAGAGCGATTTGATCGCGATGCCCTGCTGGCGCAGCGTGGCCAGCAGGGCCGGCACCTGGGGCAGGGAGGTGGCGCTGCGCACGTCCATGGCGATAGCCACGCGGCTGGCCTGGTGCTTCTGTTCCAGCGTCACGAAAGGCAGCAGTAACTCGGGCGGCAGATTGTCCACGCAGTAGTAGCCGGCGTCTTCCAGTGCATTGAGCGCCACCGACTTGCCGGAGCCAGACATGCCGGTGATGAGGACGATTTCCATGGTCATGGTCTTGCGTCCGTTCACTCAGTTGCCCGACTGCAGCATTTCCTTGGCGTGGGCCAGCGTGGTGCTGGACAGGCGTTCACCGCCCAGCATGCGCGCGATCTCGGCCACGCGGGCCTCGCCCTGCACCGGTGTCACCGTGCTCAGCGTGACCTGGCCCTGGCGCTGCTTGGCCACCACCAGGTGGTGGTCAGCGCAGGCGGCCACCTGCGGCAGGTGCGTCACGGCCATGACCTGGCGGTCGCGGCCTAGCTGTTTCATGAGGCGGCCCACGGTCTCGGCCACGGCCCCGCCGACGCCGGCATCCACCTCGTCGAAGATCAGAGTCTGGGCCGTGCCCAACTGGCTGGTGGTGACGGCGATGGCCAGGGCGATGCGAGAGAGCTCCCCCCCCGATGCGACCTTGCCCACCGGGCGCGGCGTGCTGCCGGCGTGCCCGGCCACCAGGAAGTTGACTTCTTCCAAGCCGCTTTGCAGGGGGTGTTCTGCTTTCTGCAAGGTCACCTCAAAGCGCCCGCCCTGCATGCCCAGGCCCTGCATGGCCAGGGTGATGGCCTGGGCCAGCTTGGGTGCGGCTTTGGTCCGCGCCTTGGAGACGGCCTGGGCTTCTTTCATGTAGGCGGCAGCGGCCTGCTGCTCGGCGGCCTCCAGGCTGGCCAGGTCGGCGGCGGCATCGAGTTTGGCCAGCTCTTCACGCCAGCCGCTCAGGGTGGCCGCCAGTTCTTCGGGCGGGCGCTTGTAACGACGCGCCAGCGACATCCATGAAGTCATGCGCGTGTCCAGCTCGGCCAGGCGCTCCGGGTCCAGGTCGGTGCGGCGCAGATAGGTGCGCAGGCTGTGCACGCTGTCTTCCACTTGCGCCAGGCTGGAGTTCAGCACCTCCACCAGCGACTTGAATTCGGGTTCCAGATGCTCCTGATTTTGTAGCGTCTGGCGGGCGCTGCCCAGCGCGTGGGAGGCGCCGCCATCTTCACCTTCGAGCGCATCCAGTGCGCCCTGGGCGGCATCCAGCAGGGCCTGGGCATGGGCCAGGCGGCTGTGGTCGGTGTTGAGTGTTTCCCATTCGCCGGTCTGGGGGCCGAGTTTTTCCACTTCGCTGATCTGCCAGCCCAGGCGTTCGCGTTCGCGTTGCAGACTGTCCTGGGCCCTGCGGGCTTCGTCCAGCGTGGCCTGTGCCTCGCGCCATAACCCCCAGCTGTGGCTGAGGGCGCTGTTGTCGAGCTGGGCATAGGCGTCGAGCAGGCCGCGCACGGCCTCGGCGCGCGTCAGGCTTTGCCAGGCGTGCTGGCCATGGATGTCGAAAAGACGCTCGCCCAGTTCGCGCAGCTGGGTCGCGGTGGCCGGACTGCCATTGATCCAGGCGCGGCTCTTGCCCTGGGTGTCCACGGTGCGGCGCAGCAGCAGGGTGAAACCGGGGTCGAAGCCCGGGTTGAACCCGGCTTCTTCCAGCCAGCCCAGCAGGGCGGTGCATTCGCCGAATTCGGCGCTCACGTCGGTGCGGCTGGCGCCTTCGCGGATCAGGCCCGTGTCGGAACGGGCGCCGGTGACGAGTTGCAGGGCATCGATCAGGATGGACTTGCCGGCACCGGTCTCGCCGGTCAGCACGCTGAAACCGCTTTCGAGCTCGAGTTCGAGCTCGCTGATGATGACGAAGTCCCGCAGGACGATGCGTTTGAGGCTCACAAGCCGGTCACTCCCTCGTTCCAGTGCAGCTTCTGCCGCAGGGTGTCGAAATAACTCCAGCCGCGCGGGTGCAGAAAGCGCACGCTGTGCTCCGAACGCCGAACGATGATGCGGTCGCCCTGCTGGAGGGACGCCAGGGACTGCATGTCGAAGTTGGCGATGGCTTCGCGGTCCGAGGCGATCTCGATGGCCACCTCGGACTGACTGGACAGCACGATGGGCCGGTTGGACAGGGTGTGCGGTGCGATCGGCGCCAGCACCCAACCGGCGATGGCCGGGTGCAGGATGGGGCCGCCGGCCGACAGCGAGTAGGCGGTGGAGCCGGTCGGGGTGGCGATGATCAGGCCGTCGGCGCGCTGCTTGGCCACGAAATGGCCGTCCACCTCCACACGCAGTTCCACCATGCCCGAGGAATTGCCCCGGTGCACCACCACATCGTTCATGGCCAGGGTGTCGAAGACGCAGGTGCCATCGCGCAGCACGCGGGCGTGCATGAGCTGGCGCTGTTCTTCCTCGTATTCGCCGTGCAGCATGGGCGGCAGCACGGTCTCGAAGCTGCCGAAGGGGATGTCGGTCATGAAACCCAGGCGGCCGTGGTTGATGCCGATCAGCGGCACACCGGAGCTGGCCAGCTTGCGGCTGATGCCCAGCATGGTGCCGTCGCCGCCCACCACCAGGCCCAGGTCG
>JAGWTL010000360.1 GCA_028869035.1 Burkholderiales bacterium
CGGCCTGCAGCAGCATGAGGCGCGCGGTGGCGCCGCCCTTGCGCACGTAGTCGTGCGATTCGCGGATGCCGCGGCTGCCGCCGGTGGCGAAGTTGCCCCAGACGCGTTTGCGCGCCAGGTTCTGGCCTGGCGTGGGGTACTCGGTGGTGACGCGCGCCCAGTTGCATTCCAGTTCCTCGGCCACCAGCTGGGCCAGACCGGTCAGCGTGCCCTGGCCCATCTCGGAGCGGGCGATGCGGATGAGCACCGTGTCATCGGGCTTGATCACCACCCAGGCGTTGATCTCGGGCGGGGCGTTGGCGGCCTGCGCCAGCGGCACGTAGAAGCTCACCATCAGGCCGCCGGCGGCGGCGCCCGCGCTGGCCAGGAAGCCGCGGCGCGAGAGTTCGGGGCTCAGCAGGGGCGATGTATTCATGTCGCGCTCCTGTCAGCGTGCTGGATGGACAGCTCGGCCTTGCGGGTGCCGCCCCCGCGCGCAGCGGTGTGGATGGCGGCGCGCACGCGGTTGTAGGTGCCGCAGCGGCAGATGTTGGTGACGGCCGCGTCGATGTCGGCGTCCGTCGGTTTGGGCTTGGTCTTGAGCAGGGCCGAGACCGCCATGATCATGCCGCTCTGGCAGAAGCCGCACTGCGGCACGTCCAGGGCCTGCCAGGCGCGCTGCACCGGGTGCGTGCCGTTGCGCGACAGGCCCTCGATGGTCACGATCTTCTGGCTGTCCTTGAGCGCGCGTGCCGGCACCATGCAGCTGCGCACCGCGGCGCCGTCGATGTGCACCGTGCAGGCGCCGCACTGGGCGATGCCGCAGCCGTACTTGGTGCCCGTCAGGTCCAGTTGCTCGCGCAGCACCCACAGCAGGGGCGTGTCGGCTGCGGCCTCGAATTCGCGGTCCTTGCCGTTGACGTTGAGTTTCGCCATCGTGTGTCTCCTCAAAGGTGTGGCGTGCTGGGCCGGGTGATGCCGGTCCATGGGCTTTTATACGGGATTTCCGGGGCGAGCGCACGCGGCGCCCGTGTGCCGCGCTGCTCGCAAGGTTGAGGGTTTACCCGGGTGATCCCGGGGTTTCAGGCCGGCAATTGCTGCGCGGCCTTGTCCAGCCAGAGCTGCAGGCTGTCCAGCAAGTCCTGTTGGCTGAAGGAGCAGCTTTCCTCGGCGAACAAAGCGCTGGACTCCAGCCGGTCCAGCAGGCCCAGCAGCACCTCGGTGTAACGCGGCGGCAGGGCGGCCAGCAGCGCCGTGTGGGCGCGTGCCTGCCGGCTGAATTCTGTCGCCCGCCGGCGGCCCGCACGCAGCGCGTCGAACTCGGCTTGCAGCGGGGCCAGAAGAACGTGGGGCATGGCTTGGTCTGCGCGTGACGGCTGGTCAAGGCTCAGCGCGGAAGCGCAAACACCGCCGGATCGATGGCCGCGGTGGACCGGAACGCCGGCCTGGCGAAGAGATAACCCTGCATCAGGTGGATGCCCGCGTCGTAGAGAAACGCCCGTTCTGCCGTGGTTTCGATGCCCTCGGCAATCACCTGGATGTCCAGCTCTTCGCACAGGCGCACCAGGCTGTGCACGATGGCCTGACGCGCACGGTTGGCGCCCACATTCCGGATCAGGTCCATGTCGATCTTGATGATGTCGGGCTGGAAGTCAGAAAGCAGCTTCATGCCGGCATAACCGGCGCCAAAGTCATCGATGGCGGTCTTGAAGCCGCAGCGCTTGTACTCCCGCAGGATCTCGGCAAACCAGGGACCGTCCTCGATCCGCTCCCCTTCGGTCACCTCGAAAATGATGCGGTCCAGGGGGAAGTCATGGGTCCGGGCCGCCTCCAGCGTGGTACGTATGCACACCTCGGGCTTGTAGATGGCGTTGGGCAGGAAATTGATGGAGACGTGCTCCTGGATATGCAACTCGCTGGCGCCTTTGATGGCCTTGACGCGGCAGGCCTGATCAAAACGGTAGCGGTTCTGTTCGTTGACTTGCGCCAGAACCGTCACGGCGTCTTCGCCGTTCGGCCCGCGCACCAGGGCTTCATGCGCAAATACCTGCCGGCGATCCACATCCACGATGGGTTGGTAGGCATAGTCGAACTGGAATCCCACGCGCTCGGCTTTGCCGCAGTCTTCGCAGTCACGTGGCGTGCCTTCCAGTGGCATGAAGTCAGAGGAGAAGGAACGATGGGTTCTGGAGGTGGGGATCTGCATGTCGGGTAGTCTGGCTGCTTGAAAAGAACACTGTGCCTATCAGGGGAACCTGGTCTGAAACCCAGTGTCCGAGTTGTGGATTTTCAGGCGCGGCTGTGGGTGATCGATGACCGTCTGCCGAGGCCGTGCGCCGACATGACCGGTGACAACCGCGCCGATCATGTTAATCCACCTTGGCGCCGGACTTCTGCACCACTGTGGCCCGGTGCGGATGGGCCTGGCGGAGAAGGGGTCTGGGCGGCGGCGCCGAAAGAACACAGCAGGGCAGAGAGCAGGAGGGCGAGGGCCTTGCGCATGATGGCTTGGTTCCGGGGCAGGCAGGTCGGCCGGTGCTGTTTCACGGGCCGGGCGGCGTTGCCTCGCGGCCACGGGCGCCAGTGGTTTGGGTGCGGCCCGGTGTTAAGTAAATCACGCCGGGCCGGGCTTTTTTGCTATCAAATTTGCACTTATCCGTCGGGCTGGGGCACAATCCGGCCATCTTCTACGGAAACACGGGGCCCCCATGAAAAAGCTCAACCAAGGTTTCACGCTGATCGAACTGGTCATCGTCATCACCATCATCGCCATCCTGGCGGCCATCGCCCTGCCGCGCTACATCGCCATGCA
>JAGWTL010000361.1 GCA_028869035.1 Burkholderiales bacterium
GGCGAGCCTTCGCGCGCCATGAAGTGCACATAGTCCCAGCTGGCCGGCAGCGCCGCCAGCGACAAACCGCCGATCAGCACATGGCCCAGCAGCTTCATGGCGCGGCGCACCGGCGTGGAGGCGCTGTTCCAGAGCAGGTCAAACACCACGTGCTCGCGGTCGCGCACCATGAAGGCGCAGGCCCACAGGATGACCCACAGGTAGAGCACCACCGCCAGCTCGTCGGTCCAGGGCAGGGGCCGGTTGAAGCCGAAGCGGGCCGTGATCTGCACCAGGAAAACCCCGAACAGACCCAGGAACATCAGCCCGCCCAGTGCGTGGGCGGTCTTGCGCAGCAGGCCCATGGATCAGCGGGCGGCGTTGATGCGATCCAGCAGGCCGGCCGGCCAGACCTTGGCGTAGTCCGAACGGGCGTAGGTGTCCTGGACTGATTTGCGGAAGGCCTCGACATCGGGTGTGCTGATCTGCAAGCCCTGCTGCCGGAAGAAGTCCACGAGCTGGCCTTCTTCCTTGATCCGGTTCTCGTTGTTGAACTTCGCCGCAGCCTGTGCCGCGGCCATCACGTTCTGTTTCTGCGCCGGCGTCAGGACGTTCCAGGCCTTGTTGGAGATGGTGATGAAGAGGCTGTCGACCAGGTGCTGGGTCAGCACCAGCTGTTGGGTCACCTCGTAGAACTTGGCGGCCCGCGCCGTGGGCAGGGGATTGTCCTGGCCGTCGATGGTGCCGGTCTTCAGGCCCAGATAGACCTCACCGAAGGCCAGGGGCGTGGCGGTTGCGCCCAGCGCGTCGCCCAGGAACAGCCATTCCTTGCTGCCGGGCATGCGCAGCTTCACGCCCTTGAGGTCGGCCGGTGTGCGTACGTTGCGCGGCTCGCGCAGGTTGATCTGTCGGGTGCCGTAGTAAAGCGGCGAGAGCACGGTCAGGTCCATCTTTTCGGACACGGCCTTGAACAGCTCGGCGCCGATCGGGCCGTTGAAGACCTTCTGCTGGTGCTGCGGGTCCCGGACCACATAACCCGCTGTGAAGATGGAGAAGGCGGGCACCAGCTTGGCGATGTCGAAGGCCGAGATCGAGGCCAGTTCCAGGTTGCCGCGCGCCATGGCGGCCGGCTCGGCGCCCTGCTTGAACAGGGAGGCATTGAGGTTGATCTGGACGTCGAACTGCTTGGGCGCGGATTTTTCCAGTGACTCCTTGAACACGGTCCACATTTTTGCGTGCCAGTCGTCGGGCACGGCGGGGGAGGAGATGCGCAGGGGAATCCTGGCCTGCGCCAGGGCGGCTTGGGCCAGGCCGCCCAGGGCCAGGGCCGAGACGCAGGCCGCCAGCAGGCGGCGGCGCAGGGGGAAGGCTGTATTCACGGGGGGTCTCCTGATAGTTTGATGTCGAGAGTGTAAGCAGGCGGGGCGCGACAGATGGCCGGGGATGAATATACTGGCAGTGGCCCAGCATTTCGACAAGGATGCGCATGAACACCCGTGCCCCCCGAACCGTGCTCGATACCGCCCAGGCGCTGGAGGAGATCAGCCGCGCCTGGGACGGGGACATCGTGCGCCAGCTCAGCGATTACATCGCTATCCCGGCCAAGTCGCCCATGTTCGACCCGCAGTGGGCCCGGCATGGCCATATCGACACCGTGGTGCGCCAGGCGGCCGCGTGGGTGGAGGCGCAGAAGGTCGAGGGCCTGACGCTGGAAGTCATCCGCCTGGAAGGCCGCACGCCCGTGCTGTTTTTCGAGCTGCCGGCCAGCCGCGGAGAAAGCGACGCCCCGGTGTCGACGCAGACGGTGCTCATGTACGGCCATCTGGACAAACAACCCGAGTTCAACGGCTGGCGCAAGGACCTGGGCCCCTGGACGCCCAAATACGAAGGCGGCAAGCTCTACGGCCGCGGCGGCGCCGACGACGGCTACGCCGTCTATGCCAGCATCGCGGCCATCGCGGCGCTCAAGCGCCAGAAGCTCGCGCATCCGCGCATCGTCGGGCTGATCGAGACCTGCGAGGAAAGCGGCTCCTACGATCTGCTGCCCTATGTGGATGCGCTGCGCGCGCGCCTGGGCGATGTGGGCCTGGTCGTCTGCCTGGACTCGGGCGCGGGCAACTACGAGCAGCTCTGGCTCACCACCAGCCTGCGCGGCATGGCCAGCGGTCTGCTGAAAGTCGAGATCCTGACCGAAGGCGTGCATTCGGGCGACGCCAGTGGTGTCGTTCCCTCAAGCTTTCGCATCCTGCGCCAGGTGCTGGACCGGCTGGAAGACAGCAAGACCGGCCGGCTGTTGCCGCAGAGTTTCCATTGCGAGGTGCCCCCCGAGCGGCTGGACCAAGCGCGCGCCACGGCCGCCATCCTGGGCGAGGAACTCTACAAACGTTTCCCCTGGGTGCACTACGACTGCGAAGGCGACGCACGTTTCGCCCTGCCCATGACCACCGACCCCTTGCAGGCCCTGCTCAATCGCACCTGGACGCCGACGCTCAGTGTCACCGGCGCCGAAGGCCTGCCGGACCTGCAGAACGCCGGCAACGTGCTGCGCCCCCATACCGCCTTCAAGCTCTCGCTGCGCCTGCCGCCCCTGGTCGAGGCGGCCGCGGCCGTGCAGGAACTCAAGACCCTGCTGGAGGACAACGCGCCCTACCAGGCGCGCGTGACCTTCGAGGGTCTGAGCTCGGCCACGGGCTGGAATGCGCCGGCGACGGCGCCCTGGTTTGCGCAGGCGCTGGACGAGGCTTCGCGCAACTTCTATGGCGCCCCCTGCGGCTACATCGGCCAGGGTGGCACCATTCCGCTCATGAAC
>JAGWTL010000362.1 GCA_028869035.1 Burkholderiales bacterium
GGCAAGCAGACCGTCACCACCATCAAGGGCACGAGCATCTTCGGCAGCCACGAGAGCTTCGCCATGATCCGCGGCGGCAAGATCAACCTGTCCATCCTGGGCGCCATGCAGGTCAGCGGCAAGGGTGACCTGGCCAACTGGATGATCCCCGGCAAGATGGTCAAGGGCATGGGCGGCGCCATGGACCTGGTGGCCGGCGTGGCGCGCTGCATCGTGCTGATGGAGCACGTGGCCAGGAAGAAGGACGGCACGGAAGACTTCAAGATTCTGCCGGAGTGCACGCTGCCGCTGACCGGCAAGGCCGTGATCGACCGCATCATCACCGACCTGGGCGTGATGGACATCACCCCGCAAGGCCTCAAGCTGGTGGAGCTGGCCCCGGGCGTCACGCGCGAGTTCATCCAGTCCAAGACGGGTGTGCCGCTGGTCTGAGTGCCGACAGCTCCAGGAAAAGGCCCCGTCGGGGCCTTTTCTTTTTCATCTTCAGCAGGACTTCGCGGGTTGTGGGCAGCTCTTCCGGCATGACGCCCCGGCTGCTGATGCGGTCGGTGTCCCCGGCCGGCGGCGCCAGTTTCTTCTTGAGCGCCCGTCCTGCGCGCTCAACTCCCTTTTCTGACTCACCCGATCCAGCGCACACCGCCCTGCACGATCTCGTCGAAGAAGCCGCGCAGCGAAGACGGGCTCATGTTGTAGGGATCGAACTCGGATTTTCGAGAATACTTCAGGAAGATCTGGCGGTTTTCGGCCAGCGAGGAGATCAGTCCCATGTTCCAGTTGCTGAAGCGACGCGAGGCGATCTCGCCAAAGTCCAGAATGGACGGCTCGGTATGGCGGCTGTCCTTGAGGATGCGCAGATAGACCCGGTTGACCACATCACGGTCGCCTTCGAGCTGCTGCAGGAAGAGGCCGTTGGACAGGCAAAGTGCACCGGTCACGCCAACAGCCGCGTTGTTGCGTTGCGAGGCCTGCAGAATGTCTTTCACATCGGCGGGGCCGAGGGTGCGGGCAGAGTGGCTGGCGTAGGTCAGTTGGATCAGCATGGGGTCTCCTGAGTTTCGAGTGATTATCTGGAAGGCGAATAGCCCTTGCCGCGCACGGACTACGTGGGAACCGTTCATGCTGTGCACAATGCCGTTGGAGAATCTTGATGCTGGATCCGAACCTGATGGGTGCAGCCCTGCTGGGACGCATGGCGTTCCGGCTGCCATCGCCCCCCACCGAAGCGCCACTGCCGCCAGGCCGTCATGCGCTGCAATTCTCCGAAGGGCGTGAGGCCGTGCTGGTCGTGCCCGAGGGGCTGGCCCCGGACCGGCCCGTTGCCCTGCTCGTGATGTTCCACGGTGCGGGCGGGGAGGCCAACAAGGTCCTGCCCCATCTGGTGCGCTGGGCCCGCGCCCGGCGTTTCCTGCTGCTGGCGCCGCAGTCCATGTTCCCGACCTGGGACATCGTGATCGGGGGCCACGGGCCGGACCTGGAGCGGCTGGACGCCGCGCTGCTGCAGGTGGCCTCGCATTTCCACCTGGATCCGGGCCACCTGGCCTTCGCGGGGTTTTCCGATGGCGGGAGCTACGCGTTGTCGGTCGGATTGAGCAATGGCGACGTGGTCAGCCATGTGATCGCCCTGTCGGCGGGGTTCATGAACACCTTCACGCGCCACGGCTCACCGCGGGTGTTCATCGCGCACGGGCGGTCTGACAGGCAGCTGCCGTTTGAGACCAGTACCCGGCCGCATGCCTTGCGTTTGCTGGAGGAGGGTGTCGATCTCACGCTGCTGCCTTTTGAGGGGGGCCATGTGATCGTGCCCGAGGTGGTGGAGAGGGCGGTCGGGTTCTTCATGGGGGCGGAGGATGTTGGCGTGCGCGGGTAGAGGGTTGGCTCGGCTACAGGTGATGGGAATGTGAAATTGCGCGCAACGCTGCGCTGCTTGCAATTTCATCGCTGCGCGACCGTGGCTGCGCCACGTCCAGAACAGTCCACTGGACTGTCTTGACCGAACCATGTGGGTGCTATCTCTCGTCAGCCCGCCCAAATCAAAAACGGCCCACAAGGGGCCGTTTTTGATTTGGAGCGGGTGATGGGAATCGAACCCACGTTATTTGCTTGGGAAGCAAGAGTCCTGCCATTGAACGACACCCGCAGATTTTTTGCTGCGGTGCGTAGTTTACTTGAGGATGTCGCCCAGGCAGAGGTACTTCAGTTCCACGTAGTCGTCCATGCCGTGGTGCGAGCCTTCGCGGCCCAGGCCGGATTGCTTGACGCCGCCGAAGGGCACGTGTTCGGTGGCCAGCACGCCGACGTTGATGCCCACCATGCCGTACTCCAGCGCCTCGCTGACGCGGAAGATGCGGCCCACGTCACGGGTGTAGAAGTAGGTGGCCAGGCCGAAGATGGTGTTGTTGGCGGCTTCCACCACTTCCTGCTCGGTCTTGAAGCGGAACACCGGGGCGAAGGGGCCGAAGGTTTCCTCGGTGGCGCAGAGCATATGGGCCTTGGCTTCGGAGAGCACGGTGGGCTCGAAGAACTGGCCCTGCAGGCGTCTTCCGCCGACCACGACCTTGCCGCCCTTGGCCACGGCGTCGGCTACATGGCGCTGCACCTTTTCCACGGCGGCGTCCTCGATCAGCGGGCCCTGGGACACGCCGTCCTCGAAGCCGTTGCCGACCTTCACTTCCTTGACCTTGGCCGCGAACTTCTTGACGAACTCGTCGTAGACGCCGTCCTGCACATAGATGCGGTTGGCGCAGACGCAGGTCTGGCCGGCGTTGCGGTACTTGCTGGCCATG
>JAGWTL010000363.1 GCA_028869035.1 Burkholderiales bacterium
GCCTAGCGCTGGGTTTCGATGTGGGCCATGCGCCTCTCAGCCGCAAGGTGCGGAGGATCTGCTCGGATTAACCCAGGTTCAGCGAGCCGGCGATCACGCCGATTTTTGAGGTGCTGGAAAGCCGGCCTTTGGGCAACGCTGCCCGATCGCTGAAGGTCCTGGGAGAGCCGGGTGCCGTAGAGGATGTTGCCTTCGCCATCCCAGACCAAGATGTCGCGCAGTTCGGGGAACCGCGCCTTGTAGGGCATGAAGATGTCCGCCATGGTCTGCCGGTGGCGGGGCACGGCAGAGGTCTGCAAGGCAGCGGCCGGCGTGCGCGCCGCAATCTGGTGCAGGGTCGCATCCATGCGCCGCATAGTCGCCGACATCTGACCATCAACGGTCTGCGCCAGGTTGTCGGTGTCGTCCGAAGCACGCGCCAGCGAGGTCTGGTAGCCGAGATGGAGCAGGTAGGCCAGCACCAGCCCGGCAAAGCCCAGCGCGAGCATGCGTGTATGGGCGCGGGGCGTCATGAGCATGATGCGGCCTGCGGGTCTCAGCCGATCCAGCGCCGTGCGTTGCGCCAGATCTGCATCCAGGGGCTGGCGGCGCTCTTGTCCAGCGGCGTCCAGCTCATCTGGATGTTGCGGAACACGCGCTCGGGGTGCGGCATCATGGCCGTGAAACGGCCATCGGCGGTGGTGACGGCGGTCAGGCCGCCGGCGCTGCCGTTCGGGTTGCAGGGGTAGGCCTCGGTCGCGGTCCCATGGTTGTCCACGAAGCGCATGGCCGCGATGGCCTGGTCGGCCTTGCCGCGGTAGGCGAAATTGGCGTAACCCTCGCCATGCGCCACGGCAATCGGCAGGCGGCTGCCGGCCATGCCCCGGAAGAACAGGCTCGGTGATGGCAGCACCTCCACCATGGACAGGCGGGCCTCGAAGCGTTCGCTGCGGTTGGTGGTGAAACGCGGCCAGGCTTCGGCGCCCGGAATGATGTCGGCCAGTTCGGCAAACATCTGGCAGCCGTTGCACACGCCCAGGCCGAAGGTGTCGGGGCGGGCGAAGAAGGCCTGGAACTGCTCGGACAGCACCTGGTTGAAGGTGATGGAACGCGCCCAGCCGACGCCGGCGCCCAGGGTGTCGCCATAGCTGAAGCCGCCGCAGGCCACCACCCCCTTGTAGTCCTGGAGCTTGGCACGGCCGCTTTGAAGATCGGTCATGTGCACATCGTAAGCCTCGAAGCCGGCCCCGGTGAAGGCATAGGCCATCTCCACATGCGAGTTCACGCCCTGCTCACGCAGCACCGCCACCCTGGGACGGCTCTTGAGCAGCGCCGGGGCGAGACCTTGCGCCGGATCAAAGGTGAGGTGCACGTGCAGACCCGGATCGTTGGGCGCGCCAGCCGCTGCGTGCTCCGCGTCAGCGCAGGCCGTGTTGTCACGCTGCTGGTTGATCTTCCAGCTCACGCTGTCCCAGACCTGGTGCAGGTCGGCGAGCTTGGCGCTGAACACCGGCTTGGCATCACGCCAGACCTGCAGCTCACCGACGCCGGCGCTCACAGCGCCACCGGCCGGGCGTGTCTTGCCTATGACATGGCTGAACTTCGAGAGACCCTGCTCGCGCAGCAGGGCCAGCACGGTGTCGCGGTCTTCGCTCTTCACCTGCAGCACCGCGCCCAGCTCTTCGTTGAAAAGGGCCCTGAGCGTGAGCTCGTCACGGCGCGCGCTGACCTGGTTTGCCCAGTTCTTGCTGTCACCGGCATCCATGCGGCTGTCGGAAATGCCGTCGCCCTCGGTCACGAGCATGTCGACGTTGAGCGCCACGCCCACGTGGCCGGCAAAGGCCATCTCGGCCACTGCCGCCAGCAGGCCGCCGTCGCTGCGGTCGTGGTAGGCCAGCAGCTTGCCCTGCGCGCGCAGGGCGTTGACGGCGTTCACGAGTTTCACGAGATCCTGCGGATCGTCCAGGTCCGGCACCACATCACCCGTCTGGTTCAGGGTCTGCGCGAGGATGGAACCCGCCATGCGGTTCTGGCCGCGGCCCAGGTCCACCAGCAGCAGGGTGGTGTCGGCCGTGTTGTCCAGTTGCGGGGTCAACGTGCCCCGCACATCGGACAGCGTGGCAAAGGCGCTCACGATCAGCGAGACCGGCGAGGTGACCTTCCTCTTGTCCGCACCGTCCTGCCACTGCGTGCGCATGGACAGGCTGTCCTTGCCCACGGGGATGGAAATGCCCAGGGCCGGGCACAGTTCCATGCCCACGGCCTGCACCGTGGCGTAGAGCGCGGCGTCTTCGCCGGGCTCGCCGCAGGCGGCCATCCAGTTGGCCGAGAGCTTGACACGCGGGAGTTCGAACGGTGCGGCCAGCAGGTTGGTGATGGCCTCGGCCACGGCCATGCGGCCCGAAGCCGGGGCATCGAGCGCGGCCAGCGGCGTGCGCTCGCCCATGCTCATGGCCTCACCCTTGAAACCGGCATAGTCGGCCAGGGTCACCGCCACATCGGCCACGGGCACCTGCCAGGGGCCGACCATCTGGTCGCGGTGCGTGAGGCCGCCCACGGTGCGGTCGCCGATGGTGATGAGGAAACGCTTGGAGGCCACGGTGGGGTGGCTCAGCACGTCGATGACGGCCTTTTGCAGATCGACACCCGTGAGATCCAGCGCCTTGAACTTGCGCGCGATGGTCTTCACGTCGCGGTGCATCTTGGGCGGCTTGCCCAGCAGCACGTTCATGGGCATGTCGACCGGGGACTCCGCGCCCTCGTCCACCAATTGCAACTGGCGCTCTTCAGTCGCCACGCCAA
>JAGWTL010000036.1 GCA_028869035.1 Burkholderiales bacterium
CGGAACTGCACCGGGTAAGGCACGGGCGGCCCGTTGGGCAGCAGCTTCACGCGACCGCGCACCTCAGGAAACTCTTGCGCCAACAAGGCCGGCAGCTTGATGCGCAGGCTCTCACGCACCTTCAAGTCTTTGGGCACGATGATGAACTGGCTCACATTGGTCTGCGGGAAGACCTGATCAAGCGGGAGGTAAAAACGCGGCACGCCCGAGCCCACCCAGGTGCTGACCGTCTCCACACCCGGCTCTTGCAAGAAACGCTGCTCGACTTCTTTGGCCAGCGCTTCGTTGCTGGTAAACGAGGTGCCCTCGGGGAACCAAATGTCCACCAGAATTTCAGGCCGGCTGGAATCGGGGAAGAACTGTTGCTGCACCTTGCCCATGCCCACCATGCCCAACGCAAAGGTGAGCACCGTGGCACCAATGGTGATCCAGCGGTGGGCCACGCACCAGTTCACTGCTGCACGGAAACGGTTGTAAAAGGGGCTGTCAAACAACTCATGCGGCTGTGCATCAGGCGCGGCACCATGGCCGTGCACTTGCTCGAGTGCAGCCACATGCGGGGGCACTTTCAGCAAGAGCTTGCCCAAGTAGGGTACGAAGTACACCGAGACGAACCACGACAAGACCAACGCAATCACCGTGACTGCAAAAATGGCGAAGGTGTATTCACCGGTGACCGACTTGGCAATGCCGATGGGCAAAAAACCCGTGGCAGTGATGAGCGTGCCGGTGAGCATGGGCATGGCGGTGAGCTCATACGCAAAGGTGGCAGCGCGCACCTTGTCGTAGCCCTCCTCCATTTTGCGCACCATCATTTCCACGGCGATGATGGCGTCGTCCACCAGCAGGCCCAGGGCGATGATGAGCGAGCCCAGCGAGATCTTGTGCAGGCCGATGCCCCAGTACTGCATGCCCAGGAAGGTCAGGGCCAGCACCAGGGGGATGGTGATGCCCACGACCAGGCCGGGGCGCATGTCCACGTAATACCGTTTCCACAACGGCAGGTGCTGCGAGTTCTCGTGCTTGTGGAAACCCAGGCTGATGAAGCTGACCACCAGCACGATCATCACGGCCTCGATCAGCACGCCCACGAACTCGTTGACGGACGTCGCCACGGCCTTGGGCTGGTCCTGCAGTTGCACCAGCTCGATGCCGGCAGGCAGGGTCTTCTCTATACGGTCCGTAGCCTGGCGCAACGATTTGCCCAAGGCAATGATGTCCCCGCCCTTGGCCATGGAGATGCCCAGGGCGATGACCTGCTTGCCCTGGTGCCGCACCTTGATGCTGGCGGGATCCACGTAACCCCGGCGGATCTCGGCGATGTCGCCCAGGCGCAGCTGGTTGCCCGTGCTGCCGCGGATGGGCATGGCGCGCAGCTGGTCCACGGCCTCGAACTGGCCGGCCACGCGCACCTGCACCACATCCAGCGGCGTCTGCACGGCGCCGGCGCTTTCCACCGCGTTCTGCTGGCCCAGCTGGGCCAGCACCTGGTTCAGGTCCAGCCCCAGTTGCGCGAGGCGTTTTTGCGAAATCTCGATGTAGAGCTTCTCGTCCTGCACGCCGAAGAGTTCCACCTTGGCCACGTCGGGCACGCGCAGCAGCTGCTGGCGGACATCGTCGGCAAACACTTTCACCTCGGCGTCGCTGAAGCCGTCGGCCTGCAGTGCGTAGATCACGCCGTAGACGTCACCGAACTCGTCGTTGAAGAAAGGCCCCTGGATACCGCCGGGCAGCGTGGCCCGCATGTCGCCTATCTTCTTGCGCACCGTGTACCAGGTGTTGGCCACGTCGGCCGCCTTGGTCGAGTCCTTGAGCTGGAAGATGATCTGCGACTCACCGGGCTTGGAATAGCTGCGGATCTTGTCCGAGCCCGGCACTTCCTGCAGGGTGCGCTCGATCTTGTCGGTCACCTGCTCGGCCACCTGCTGCGCGGTGGCGCCCGGCCAATAGGTGCGCACCACCATGGCGCGGAAGGTGAAGGGCGGATCCTCGTCCTGGCCCAGCTGGAAATAGGCCGCGAAGCCCAGCACCATGAGCACCACCAGCAGGTAGCGCGTGAGCGCGGGATGCTCGATGGCCCAGCGCGAGAGATTGAAGCCGGTCGATGCCTGTTCTGTGGAACTCATGCGCGCCTCACTTGCCGGCTGCCGAGGGCGCGGTACCGATCGCGGCGTCCACGGCCGTCTGCGGCACGCTGCTCATGGTGCCGGTCGCCTTCTCACGGTAGATCGTCACCTTCTGCCCTGGCGAGAGCACATGCACGCCCGCCGACACCACCAGTTGCCCGTCCTGCAGGCCCGCAGCCACGACGGCCTCGTTGCCGTCAGCGGTGGCGATCTGCACCACTTGCGAGCGCACCGTCATGCCCTGGCTGTCCAGCACCCAGACCGCCGTCGCCTGGCCGTCCTGGCGCAAGGCGCTGGTGGGCAGCTTGATGGCGGCCTGGCGCTGCTCACTGCGCAGCTTGGGCTGGACAGTGACGGTCGCGCCCAGGGGCGGCGACTGCTTGCCTTCCAGGGCCACCTTGACCTGGTAGGTGCGCGTCACCGGGTCGGCGCTGGCCGAGACCTCGCGCACCCGGCCCACCAGCTGGGTCTGGCCGGGCCAGACCCGCACGTCCACTGCACTGCCCTGGCGCATCATGGCCAGCTTGTCTTCCGGCACCGCAAAGACCGCATCGCGCGGGCCGTCCTGGGCCACGCGCACCACCGGCAGGCCGGCGCTGACCACCTGACCGGGCTCGGCCTCGACGGCCGTCACCACACCGGCCGCATCGGCCACCAGGGTCGCATAACTGCCCTGGTTGCGCTGGGAGGCCAGTTGCGCCTGGGCCTGGTCGACCTGGGCCTGCGCCGCCTTGAGCGCCGCGTCGCGCCGCTCCAGCTCGGCGCCGCTGATGAAGTTCTGCTCACGCAGTTCCTTGAACCGCTTGAAATCCGCGGCAGCCAGATCCCGGTTGGTCACTGCCGCCCCCATTTGAGCCTGGGCCGCATCGGTCGCCAGGCGATAGTCCTGCGGGTCAAGCCGCGCCAACACCTGGCCGGCCTTGACGCGCTCGCCCAGTTCGACCTCGCGGCGCACCAGCTTGCCGGCCACCCGGAAGCCCAGGCGTGATTCAATGCGCGGGCGCACCTCGCCCGCGAACTCCTGCGTGGCGTTCAGGCTGGCATGGCGCACGGTCATGACCTTGACGGCTCGCACCGGCTCTTCGGGCGGTGCCGCAGGCGAGCAGGCAATCAGGGCCGAGGCGGCCAAGGGCAGCAGCGCCGCCCAGGCAGCGCGCCTGGGCCATCGAGGGCATGTATCGGACATGGCAGGGGTTCCGGTAGTGAATTTGAAATTAATAACCGACTGGTCAGTAATCTAGGTAAAAACCCGATCCCTGTCAAGCCGGGTGAGAATCCCCGACGTGAACAAGCCCATCCCCAAGCAGCCGGTCGAACATTACGAGAACTTTCCCGTGGCCTCCTGGCTGTGCCCGCCACGGCTGCGTCCGCCGATTGCCGCCATCTACCATTACGCCCGCACGGCCGACGACATCGCCGACGAGGGCGAGGCCCCGGCCCAGCAGCGCCTGGACGATCTGGCCGCCTACCGGGCCGACCTGCTGGCCCTGGCCCAGGGCCAGGCCCACAGCGGGCGCTGGCCGCAGGTCTTCGACCCGCTGGCGGCCATGCTGGCGGCTTTCCGCCTGCCTGTCCCCCTGCTGGACGACCTGCTCGACGCCTTTGCCCAGGACGTGCGCAAGACCCGTGACCAGGCCAGTTATGCCGACCCGGCCGAATTGCTGGACTACTGCCGCCGCTCGGCCAACCCGGTCGGCCGCCTGCTCCTGCACCTCTACGGCGTGCAGGACGAGGCCGCGCTGCGCGAGAGTGACGCCATCTGCAGCGCCCTGCAGCTCATCAACTTCTGGCAGGACCTGAGCCGCGACATCCCGCGCGGCCGCCATTACCTGACGGACGCGGATTGCAGCGCCCAGGGCGTGCCGCGCGCGGAACTGGCCAAGCTCACACCGACGCCCCGCATCCTGGCCCTGATTGCATCGCAGGTGCACACCGCGCGCGCCCTCATGCAGCAAGGCGCGCCCCTGGTGCACCGCATCCCGGGCCGCGCCGGCTGGGAACTGCGCCTCGTGGTGCAAGGTGGCCTGCGCATCCTGGACAAGATCGAGGCCCTGGATTTCAACAGCCTGCAACACCGCCCCACGGTCGGCGCTGCCGACGCCCCGCTGCTGCTGTGGCGCAGCCTGTGGATGTGACAATGCGCCCCATGACGCCCGAGCAATACGTCCAGCAGAAAGCCGCCGCCTCCGGCAGCAGCTTCTATTACGCCTTCCTCTTCCTGCCCAAACCGCGCCGCGCCGCCATCACGGCCTTCTACGCTTTCTGTCGCGAGGTCGACGACGTGGTCGACGAGGTCTCCGACCCCGGCGTGGCCCAGACCAAGCTGGCCTGGTGGGAGGCCGAGGTGAAGCGCGCCTACACGGGCCAGTCCGCGCACCCGGTGCTGCAGGCCCTGCTGCCGCACACCGCCGCCTACGGCATCGAGGCGCGCCACCTGCTGGCCGTGATCGAAGGCTGCCAGATGGACCTGCAGCAGACCCGCTACCTGGACTACCCGGCCCTGCAGCGCTACTGCCATCTGGTCGCCGGCGTGGTGGGTGAAGTGGCGGCGCGCATCTTCGGCCAGACCCAGGAGCAGACCACGCGCTACGCCCACACCCTGGGCCTGGCCTTCCAGCTGACCAACATCATCCGTGACGTGGGCGAAGACGCCCTGCGCGGCCGCATCTACCTGCCGGTCCATGAGCTGCAGCAGTTCGACGTCAAGGCGCACGAGGTGCTCAAGCGCCAGTATTCCGGGCGTTTCGCGGCGCTGATGAAGTTCCAGACCGAGCGCGCGCACCAGCTCTACGACGAAGCCTTAGCCCTGCTGCCCGACGTCGACCGCCGCGCGCAGAAGCCCGGGCTGATGATGGCCAGCATCTACCGCACCCTGCTGCGCGAAATCGAGCGTGACCACTTCCAGGTGCTGCACCAGCGCACCAGCCTGACACCCCTGCGCAAGCTCTGGCTGGCCTGGCGCGTGCAGGCCCTGGGGAAGCTATAGACATGGCCCCCACGGTCGCCCACTCCGTGTGGCTCCCTGCCCCCCGAGGGGGCCGCGTTTCGCCTTGGGGCGGCCCGGCGGCGAAACCAGGGCCTTGTGCATGAAGCTTGCCATCGTCGGTGCCGGCTGGGCCGGCGTGGCCGCAGCGGTCGAAGCCGTCGGCCTGGGACACCAAGTCACCGTCTTTGAAGCAAGCCGCACCCTCGGTGGTCGGGCACGCGGTCTCGAAGGCCGCCTGCCCGATGGACGCCCCGTCGCCCTGGACAACGGCCAGCACATCCTGATCGGCGCCTACACCGAGACACTGCGCCTCATGCGACAGGTCGGTGTGGATACCGACACAGCGCTGCAGCGTCTGCCCCTGACCCTGAAGTTTCCCGATGGTGCCGGCCTGCAGCTGCCGCGCCTGCCCGTGCCGCTGGACGTGCTGGCCGGCATCCTGCGCAACGGCGGCTGGCCGCTGCAGCAGCGCCTGGGCCTGCTGCGCGCGGCCCTGGGCTGGAAACTCCGGGACTTCGAATGCAAAGCGCAGCTGTCGGTGGCCGAGCTGTGCCGCCAGCTCGGCCCGCATGTCATGCAGGAGCTGATCGAACCGCTGTGCGTTTCGGCCCTGAACACACCCGCCCGCCAGGCCAGCGCACAGGTCTTCCTGCGCGTGCTGCGCGATGCGCTGTTCGGCGTTCCCGGTGGCTCACAGCTGCTGCTGCCCCGCCTGAATCTGTCGGCCCTGTTCCCGCAGGCGGCTGCGCGCTGGCTGGCCCAGAACGGGGCCGCCGTTCACACCGGCGTGCGCATCCACGCCTTGCAGGCCCAGGCCGCGCAGTGGCAGCTCGATGAACAGATTTTCGACTGCGTGCTGCTGGCCTGCCCCTCGACCGAGGCCGCGCGCCTGGTCACCGGCGCCGCAGCTGCGCAAACGGATCCCGCCGCGCTGCAAGCCTGGGCCGCCACGGCCGCGGCCCTGCACTTCGAGGCCATCACCACCGTCTACGCCTGGACCGCAGAGGCCCGGCTGCCGGCCCCCATGCTGGCCCTGCGTCACGACGGGCAACAGCCGGCGCAATTCGTCTTCGACCGGGGCCGGCTCGGTGGACCCGCAGGTCTGCTGGCCTTTGTGGTCAGCGCCAGCCAGGGAGAGCGCGAGACGCTGCAGGCCCGGGTCCTGCAGCAGGCCCGCAGCCAGCTGGACCTGGACCTGCAGGCCGTACAGACGGTGGTCGAAAAACGCGCCACCTTTGCCTGCACCCCCGGCCTGCAACGTCCACCGCAGGCCATCGCACCCGGCCTGCTGGCCTGCGGCGATTACACCGCAGGCCCCTACCCCGCCACGCTCGAGGGCGCGGTGCGCAGCGGCCTGGCGGCGGCGCAGGCCCTCGCCAGGTGATACAAAGCAGGCATGAGACAAGGTGCCATGCATGGACATGGGTACCGGCATCGCAACACAATCCACAGCACCGCTGAAAACCAGGAGACCCCGCAGAGATGAAACGCACATTCAAGGTCCTGTTCATCCTGCTCATCGTGCTGCTCACCGTGCTGGCCATCGCCGTCGCTGCCGGTGTCTGGCATGCCCGCAGCAAGCTGCCGCAGCGCAGCGGCACGCTCATGCTGAGCCAGCTCAAGGCACCGGTCCTGGTGGACTGGGACGAGCGCGGCGTGCCGCACCTGCAGGCGCAGAACGAAACCGACCTCTACCGCGCCCTGGGTTTCCTGCATGCGCAGGATCGTCTGTTCCAGATGGAGATGGTGCGCCGCCTGGCGCGCGGTGAATTGGCCGAGATCCTGGGCCCCAAGCTGCTCGACACCGACCGCCTGTTCCGCACCCTGGAACTGCGCGCCCATGCCGAGGAAAGTCTCCAACGCGTCGACCGCAACAGCCCGGCCTGGTTGGGCCTGCTGGCCTATCTGGACGGCATCAACGAATTCCAGGGCACGCGCCCCCTGCCTGTCGAATTCGAGCTGCTGCGCATCCAGCCCCGGCCCTACACTCCGGTCGACACCCTGGCCGTGGCCGGCTACCTGGCCTACAGCTTTGCCGCCACGCTGCGTACCGAGCCCGTGCTGACCTATGTGCGAGACCAGCTCGGTTCCGACTATCTGCAAATCTTCGATCTGGAATGGCAGCCCTTGGGTGTGGTCGGCCCGATGGCGCAAAAGACCGCTGCGCGCAAGCTGGCCGCGGCCGACTGGCAGGCCCTGGCGCGTGCGTCCGAGGTCAGCCAGCAGGCCATGGACCTCGCAGGGGTGCCGCTCTTCGAGGGCAGCAATGCCTGGGCCATTTCCGGGCGCCGCACCGCCAGCGGCAAGCCCCTGCTGGCCGGCGACCCCCATATCGCCTACTCCTTGCCGGCCGTCTGGTACGAGGCGCACCTCAGCGCCCCGGGTTTCGAACTCTACGGCCACCACCAGGCGCTCAACCCCTTTGCCCTGCTCGGCCACAACCAGAATTTCGGCTGGAGCCTGACCATGTTCCAGAACGACGACATGGATCTGGTGGCCCTGAAGGTGAACCCGGACAAGCCCCAAGAGGTCTGGTACCGGGGCCAGTGGGTAGCGTTGCAAAGCCGCACCGAAACCATCGCCGTGAAGAACGCCGATCCGGTCAGCATCACACTGACACGCTCGCCCCACGGCCCCCTCATCAACCAGGCTTTCCCCGACAGCCTGGGCCAGGCGCCGATCGCCATGTGGTGGGCTTTCCTGGAAACCGAGAACCCCATCCTCGACGCCTTCTACCAACTCAACCGCGCCGATACCCTGCCCAAGGCGCGCAACGCGGCCAGCAAGATCCACGCGCCCGGCCTCAACGTGGTCTGGGCCAGCACAGCCGGCGATATCGGCTGGTGGGCCGCGGCCAAGCTGGTGCAGCGTCCGCTCAACGTGAACCCCAGCTTCATCCTCGACGGTGGCAGCGAACAGGCCGACAAACCCGGTTATTACCGCTTCGCCGACAACCCGCAGGAAGAAAACCCGGCGCGCGGTTACATCGTCTCGGCCAACCATCAACCCGTGCCGCGCAGCGGCGTGCCGGTGCCGGGTTACTACAACCTGCCGGACCGCGCGCGACGCCTGGACCAGCTGCTGCGTCCCGCCGGCACCCTGTGGAACCTGCAGAACAGCCAGGCCGTGCAGCTCGACGAACAGACCGACTACGGACCGCGCGTCTTGCGCCCCCTGCTGCCGCTGCTGCGTGAACGGGCGACCGACTCCATCGAACGCGCGCTGATCGACCAGATGGCCGAATGGAACGGCCGCCACGACGCGGCCAGCATCGCCCCCACGGTCTACAACCAGTTTGTCTATGAGTTGCTCAAGGCGACCATGGCCGACGAGCTGGGCGAGGTGCAGTTCAACAACCTGCTGCGCACCCGTGCCATCGATCAGGCCCTGCCGCGCCTGGCCGCCGACCCGCGCTCGCCCTGGTGGGACGATCGCCGCACCGAGCAGAAGGAGAGCCGCAACGACATCGTGTTGCAGGCCTGGCGCGCCAGCCTCAAACACCTGCAGGACCTGCGCGGCATCTCCCTGCCCGGCTGGACCTGGGGCAACAACCACACCCTGACCCACGGCCATCCCCTGGGGCGCCTCAAGCCGCTGGACAGGCTGTTCGACGTCGGCCCGCTGCAAGCCCCGGGCGGGCGTGAGGTCCCCAACAACCTGGCGCAGGCCCTGGGCCCGGCCCCGTGGAGCGTGGTTTACGGCCCCTCGACGCGGCGGTTGATCGACTTCGCCGATGCGGGCAAGGCCCTGGGCATCAACCCCCTGGGCCAGAGCGGCGTGCTGCTGGACACCCACTACGCCGACCAGGCACAGGACTTCATCGCCGGCCGCTACCAGCCCATGCACCTGAACCCGGCCGACGTGAAAGCTGCCACGCGCAGCACGCTGGTGCTGCAGCCGGCGCCTTAGCCACCCGCGCCCAGCAATGCACAGAGTGCCTGCATGTCGCCCACGGTCGCATGCGGGCGATGGCTTTCGTGCGCCCAGTCGTGGCCGGCCCGGTTGACCCAGACGGTCTGCAGGCCTGCATCCAGCGCGCCCACGACGTCGAGCGCGGCATCGTCCCCCACGTGCAGCACCTCGTGCGGCTGCACACCCACAGCCTGGGCAGCAGCATGGAAGAAACGGGCATCGGGCTTGCCCGCGCCGAACTCCTGCGCGCTCAGGCTGGCATGGAAAAACTCACCCAGCCCGATGAGCTGCACATCGGCATTGCCGTTGGACAGGGCCACCACCGGGTAACGCTGCGCCAGCCAGGCCAGAGCCGGGCGCGCGTCCTCGTAGAGTTCGACGCGCATGCGCTCGGCGATGAAGACCTCGTAGGCCGGCTCCACCAGCGTGGTGTCCTCGCCATGGCGTTGCAGGGCGCGGTGGATCAGCTCCTGGCGCAGGGTCCGCAGGTCATGGCCGATATCGGGCCGGCTCTCCTGCACCTCGCGGCGCAGGGCCAGGCGCTTTTCGGCATCGGCCAGCCAGACGGCTGTAGCCGGCGCATGCGGACGCAGCCAGTCCTGCAGGACCAGCTCGGCACGCGCAATGACCGGCCAGATCGGCCACAGGGTGTCGTCGAGATCGAGCGAGATGGCCTTGATCCGGGAGGCATCGAGCGTGACTTGCATAGGTGGGCGAGAATACCGCATGGCTTTCAAACCCGAACCTCCGCACACCCATGGCCAGGCGCCGTCCACGGCCATTCTGCTGTGCAATCTGGGCACACCCGATGCGCCCACGCCTGCGGCCCTGCGCCCTTACCTGGCGGAATTCCTGAGCGACCACCGCGTGGTGGAAATCCCCAAGCCCATCTGGTGGTTGATCCTGCACGGCATCATCCTGCGCGTGCGTCCGGCCAAATCGGCCGCCAAATACGCCACGGTCTGGACGCCTGAGGGCTCCCCGCTCAAGGTCTGGACCGAGAAGCAGGCGCAACGCCTGCAGAACTGGCTGCAGTCTCGGGGCCACCAAGTGACGGTGCGTTACGCCATGCGCTACGGCAATCCGTCCATCGCCTCGCAGCTCGATGCGCTCAAGGCCGAGGGCGTGACACGTGCGCTGGTGCTGCCCGCCTACCCACAGTACTCCGGCACCACCACGGCCAGCGTCAGCGATGCCGTCTACCACTGGGCCGAGAGGGTGCGCACGCTGCCCGAGCTGCGCTTCATCAACCGCTACCACGATGACGCTGGCTACATCGGCGCGCTGGCGCAGCGCATCCGCGCCTACTGGCAGGAGCACGGCCGGCCGGACCAGCTGGTGCTGAGTTTTCACGGCGTGCCCGAGCGTACGCTGCACCTCGGTGACCCCTACCACTGCGAGTGCCTCAAGACCGCGCGCCTGCTGACGCAGGAGCTGGGGCTGAGCAAGGCGCAGTACCGCGTGACCTTCCAGTCGCGCTTCGGCAAGGCCAAGTGGCTGGAGCCCTCGACCGAGCCCACGCTGGTCCAGCTGGCACAGGCCGGCGTGAAACGCGTGGACGTGGCCTGCCCCGGTTTCATCAGCGATTGCCTGGAAACGCTGGAGGAAATTGCGCAGGAAGCGCGCGAGGCCTTCCTGCACGCCGGCGGCCAGGCCTTCCACTACATCCCCTGCCTCAACGACAGCGCCGACTGGATCGCGGCCCTGGGCCGGCTCAGCGAGCAACACCTGGGCGGCTGGCCGACCCGCCAGGCGCCGGATGCAAGCACCCTGGCAGCGACACGCGCGGCCGCGCTGGCGGCAGGCGCGAAGAACTAGGCTTTCTTCGGCGGCCGCAGCGACACGTAGGCCGGACGCGCCAGGCACTGCGTCAGCCAGGCGTTGACCAGCGGGTACTGCGCCATCAAGTCGCGCCTCGCACGCACCCACAGCAGCACGCTGGCCACGCAAAGGTCGGCGACGGTAAAGCGCGCGGCTGCAATATGCGATTCACCGCGCGCCTGCTGCTGCGCCAGGTGCTGCTCCAGCACGCGCAGCGGCACCTTGAGGCGCTGCTCGGCAGCGTGGGCCAGCTCGGGCTTGCGCTGCTCGACCGGCATGGCGAAGCTGTGCATCAGCACGGTCAGCGCGTCCTTCTCGACTTCGGTGACGGCCCAGAAACTCCAGCGCAGGGCTTCGGCCTCCTCGCGCGGTGTCGCGGGCACCAGATTGAGACCGTCAGCCTCGCCATGCTCGCGCGCAATGTAGAGCGTACAGGCCATGCTCTCCCACACGGTCACATCGCCCGCGGGCCGGTGGTCGACGACGACCGGGATGTGGCCGTTCGGATTGAGCGCCATGAAATCCGGTGTGCGCGTGGTCCCGACCCTGTAATCGGTCTGCACGTGCTCGAACGTCAAGCCCAGCTCGGTCGCCACCCAGAGCGGGCGCACCGCCCGCGATGCCTGGATGCCGTAGATCGTCAATGCCATGAAGTCTCCTCGATTGGACAGCCAGCATTGTGCCCAAGCTCCCTGGGCCTGATGTCGTCCCGGCTCAGTCGTTGCGGCGGATGAAATCCAGTATGAGGTTCAGTTGCTCAGGCACGTTGAGCGCCGGCGCATGGCCGCAGCCCGCTACCTCGATGTGCTGGAAGCGGCCCTGGCGGCCCGGCCCCAGCGTGTGCATGCGCTGCGCCGTCTCGGGCAGCACGAGATCGGACTCCGCACCGCGCAGCAGGAGCACCGGGATGTCGAGCTGTTCGTAGTGATCCCAGATCAGGTAGTCATCGGGGTAGTTCACGAACTGCTGCACCATGGCCGGGTCGTAATGCGGGGTCACGCGCCCGTCGGTCAGGCGCCGTGTCGAGGTCTCGGTCAGGCGCCGCCATTGCGCGTCGCTGAGCCAGCCAAAGGGTTTGTACGTCTGGCGGAAAAAGGCTTCCAGCTCGCGCACCGTCTCGAAAGCCGGCGGGTTGCCGGCGTAGGCTCGGATGCGTGCGATGGCGGCATCGGCCAGCTGCGGCGCATTGTCGTTGAGCACCAGGCTGCGGATGCGGGCCTTGAGCTGCGGTTGGAGGCGGCCTGCGGCGCACACCGTGCCGATGGCCCCGCCCATGGAGGTGCCCACCCAGTGCGCCGAGGTGATGTCCAGCTGCTCGAACAGATCGGCCGCCAGACGCGCGTAGAAGGCCAGCTTGTATTCCTGCTGCGGCTGCGGGCTCCACTGGCTCAGGCCGCGACCCAGGGTGTCGGGACAGATGACGCGGTAGCCCTGGGCGCTCAGGTGCCCGGCCAGTTCGTCCATGTCGCGCCCCGTGCGCGCCAGGCCATGCCAGGCGATCACGGTCTGGTCATTGCCAGCGCCCCACTCCATGTAGTGAATCTCACGACCGGCCAAACTCAGGTAATTCGACTGGGGAGTCATCGTGCCGCCCCCGTTGCCATCCGACGGGCGGATGCCGCCCGCAAACGTCCCACGACCCCGGTCGGGAAGTAGTAAACCGACAAGACAAAAAGCAGACCGAGCCAGAGCAGCCAGCGGTCGGGGGACAGCAAAGCGGCCAGCAAGGGCAGGCTGGCCGCGGCCTCGCTGCCCAGACGCAGGAGATCCTGCAGATAACTCTGCGCCACCACGAACAGCGCCGCGCCGATGGCTGAACCGTAGATCGTGCCCATGCCGCCGATGACCACGATCAGCAGCACGTCCATCATGATTTCGAAGGAGAGCGAGGTGTCGGGTCCGTTGTAGCGCAGCCAGAGCGCCAGCATGGCGCCGGCCAGGCAGGCGAACAGGGCCGAGAGCACGCTGGACAGCGTGCGGTAGACCACCACGCGGTAGCCCAGGGCTTCGGCGCGGAACTCGTTCTCGCGGATGGCCTGCAGCACACGACCGAAGGGCGAGTTGACGATCCGCAGCAGCGCCAGCAGCAGCGCCAGGGCCAGGGCGAAGAGCAGGTAGTAGGTGATCAGCTTGCCGTCGATCATGGTGCCCAGCACCGGCTCCTCGAACAGCTCGAAGCTGGGCGAGAGCAGCGCCGGCAGCTTGAAGCTCAGGCCGTCCTCGCCGCCGGTGAACTCCGACAGCTGTGAGGCCAGGGTCTGAAAAGCCGAGGCCACGGCCAGCGTGATCATGGCGAAGAAGATGGCCCGCACGCGCAAAGAAAACAGGCCGATCACCAGGGCCAGCAGCAGCGTGAGCGCCAGTGCGGCCAGCAGCCCGACCCCCAGCGCCGTCCAGGTGGGTCCCAGATGGGTGGTGGCGATCGCGATGCCGTAGGCGCCGATGCCGAAGAACATGGTGTGCGCAAAGCTGACGATGCCGGTGTAACCCAGCAACAGGTCGAAACTGGCCACCAGCACCAGGAAGATCAGGATCTTGGCCGCCACGTTGAGGGCCTTGACGCCAGGCACGACGAAGGGCGCCGCAGCCAGCGCGATCAGGATAGCGAGCAGCAGCACGGCCAGGATGCGGCTGCGCGGCAGGTCGTTGGAGATGAGGCGAGCGAACATGGGCGGGCCTTCAACGGTTCGCGACCGGATAGACGCCCTGGGGACGCCACAGCAGGATGGCCACCATGAGCGCGATGTTGGAGAACAGCGCCACCTTCGGGACAAGGAAGCCGGTGTAGTTGGCCATGAGCCCGACCAGCAGCGCGCCGATCAGCGCGCCCGCCGTGGAGCCCAGGCCCCCGATGATGATGACGATGAAGATCAGCACATTGACCTGCGCACCCATCTGCGGGATGACACTCTGCTGGTACAGGCCCCACATCACGCCACCCAGACCGGCCAGCGCGCTGCCCATGACAAACACGCCGATGAACAGGCGGCGGATGCGGTAGCCCAGGGCCTCGACCATCTCGCGGTCCTGCACGCCGGCGCGGATCAGCAGGCCGA
>JAGWTL010000364.1 GCA_028869035.1 Burkholderiales bacterium
TCGTCCTGCATCAGGGCCGAACCGGCCCATTTGTTGCAGACCTTCTTGGCCGGGCAACCCATATTGATATCGATGATCTGCGCACCACGGTCAATGTTGTAGGCGGCGGCCTCGGCCATCATGGCCGCGTCGGTTCCCGCGATCTGCACGGCGATGGGCCCGGCCTCGCCCTCGTGGTTGGCGCGGCGCGAGGTCTTGAGGGTGTTCCAGAGGTCCTTGCGCGAAGTCACCATCTCGCTGACCGCGTACCCCGCCCCCAGCGCCTTGCACAGGCTGCGGAAAGGCCGGTCCGTCACGCCCGCCATCGGGGCCACGAACAGGGTGTTCGGCAGTTCGAAGGAGCCGATGTGCATGCGGTTGTGGAGGAAAGGTAGGCCAATGAAAAATGCCGCCATCAGAACTGGCAGCCGCCGGGCCGCGTATTTTAGCTGCACAAAATTTCAGCAATTGAAATCAGACTGCATCGTGTGCCGGAGCCTGCCTATACTGCCAGGGCCTGCTCACACTCATTTCGCAAGATGCGTTGCGGATCAAAAGGGGCATGCGGTAGGCGCGTGGACGCCGCCGGACTTGGGCCCTGGCCACAGTCCGCGCAACACCCCGCATGGCCCTTTTGACCGCAACCCGGAAGGAACGTGATTAAAACCGCACCACTCGTTGTTGTACTCCTAGCCCAGGCCACCTGCCTGGGCGTCGTCGCACGCCTAGATTGGCGCGGTTTTAATCACGTTCGCACTTGCGAAATGAGTGTGAACAGGCCCTAGCTATGGAAGCCTGGTTTAGCCATCTGCTGGAGCTATTGGCCCTGCCCCAATACGGACTGGTCACGCTGTTCCTGATCGCCTTCGTTTCGGCCACCCTGCTGCCCCTGGGCTCGGAGCCGGCCCTCTTCGGCCTGCTCAAGCTCAACCCGGATCTGTTCTGGCCGGCCATCCTGGTCGCCACAGCCGGCAACACCCTGGGCGGCGCCGTCAGCTGGGCCATGGGCTGGGAATCGCACAAGCTGGTGGACAAATACCGCCATTCCGACACGCATCTGCGCGCCCTCGACTGGCTGGAACGCGTCGGCCCCAAGGCCTGCCTGCTGAGCTGGCTGCCGGTGATCGGCGACCCGCTGTGCGCCGTGGCGGGTTGGCTGCGCCTGCCTTTCTGGCCCTGCGTGCTTTACATGGCCATCGGCAAGCTGGCGCGTTACCTCACCATGACGGCGGCACTGCTCTGGCTGTTTCCGGGCGGCTTCAGCTTCTAGCCCGACGCAAGCGCCGGATCAGCGGCGGCAGCACCAGCAGCAGCATGGCCACGGCCATCAGCGAGCCCGACAGCGGCCGCGTGAAGAAAGTGAACCAGTCGCCCTGGCTGATGGTGAGGGCCTGCCGCATGGACTGCTCGGCCATGGGGGCCAGGATCATGCCGACGATCAGCGGCGCCGCGGGAAAGTCGAAGCGCCGCATGACAAAACCGATCAGGCCGAATAAGAACAACAGGCCCACGTTGAACACCGAGTTGCCCGCGCCGTAAACACCGGCGGTGGAGATCACGATGATGCCGGCATACAGCCAGGGCGGCGGGATTTTCAGCAGCCGCACCCACAGATGCACCAGGGGCAGGTTGAGCACCAGCAGGATGACGTTGCCGATGTAGAGGCTGGCGATCAGCGTCCACACCAGGGCGCCCTGCTGGCTGAAGAGTTGCGGGCCGGTCTGGATGCCATAACCCTCGAAGGCCGAGAGCATGATGGCCGCCGTGGCCGAGGTGGGGATGCCCAGCGTGAGCAGTGGCATGAGCACGCCTGCGGCCGCGGCATTGTTGGCCGCTTCGGGGCCCGCCACGCCCTCGATCGCCCCGTGGCCGAATTCCTCCGGGTGCTTGGTCAGCTTTTTCTCGGTGTAATAAGACAGCATGGTGGGCAGCTCCGCGCCGCCCGCGGGCATGGCCCCGATGGGGAAACCGAAGAGCGCACCACGGATCCAGGCCTTCCAGGAGCGGGCCCAGTCCTCGCGGCTCAGGCGCAGGCTGCCCGAGAGCTTCATCACCTCGCCGCCACGCGCCTCACGACCCTGCCAGGCCAGATAGAGGGCCTCGCCCACGGCGAACAGGCCCACGGCCACCACCGTCACCTCCAGCCCGTCCAGCAGTTCGGCCCGACCGAAGGTGAAGCGCGGCTGGCCGGTCTGCAGATCGATGCCGACCAGACCACACAGCAAGCCCGCGAACAGGCTCAACAGGCCGCGCAGTATCGAACTGCCCAGCACCGCCGACACGGCCACCAGCGACAGCATCATGAGGCTGAAATATTCCGCCGGCCCGAAGGCCAGGGCCGCATCCACCACCCAGGGCGCGACGAAAGTCAGCGCCAGCGTGCCGATGGTGCCGGCCACGAAGCTGCCGATGGCCGCCGTCGCCAGGGCCTGGCCCGCGCGGCCGCGCCGCGCCATCTTGTTGCCCTCCAGCGCCGTCACCACCGCACTGGATTCGCCCGGCGTGTTGAGCAGGATGGATGTGGTGGAGCCACCGTAGGCCGCTCCGTAATAGATGCCCGCGAACATCACGAACATGCTCGTGGCAGGTACCTGGTAGGTCAGTGGCAGCAGCAGGGCGATGGTCAGCGCCGGGCCGATGCCGGGCAGTACACCCACCAGCGTGCCCAGCAGGCAACCCGCCAGGCCCCACATCAGGGTCATGGGTTGTAGGGCGTTGGCAAAACCGCCCAGCAGGGCCTCGAATCCGTGCATGGTGGAGTACTCCAGAAATCAGTGTGAACAGG
>JAGWTL010000365.1 GCA_028869035.1 Burkholderiales bacterium
CGGCGTTGCAAATGCTCGCCGGGCCTACGGGCCCGTCTGTGCTTTGCGCCTTGCCTGCCGCAGCGCTGGTCAGCCGCTTGCCGGCGATCTCGCAGATTCAGTCTACTAGTCGATCCGGACGCCCGCATCCTTGACGATCTTGCTCCACTTGACGGTCTCGTCCTGCATGAGCTGGGTCAGGCCTTCGGGGGTGGACAGGCTGACCTGCACGCCCGCGTCGAACAGGGCCTTCTGCGTGTCGGGCTGGGCCATGAGCTTGGCGATCTCGTTGTTGAGGCGTTGCACGATCTCCTTGGGCATGCCGGCCGGCCCCAGCAGGGCCAGCCAGTTGCTGGCGTCGTAGCCGGGCACGCCGGCTTCCTGCAGGGTGGGCACGTCGGGCATCTGCGGGGCGCGGGTGGCCGTGGTCACGGCCAGAGCCTTGAGCTTGCCGCTGGCCAGATGGGGCAGGGCGTTGGTGACGCCGGCAAAGCTGCTTTCCACCACGCCGCCGATCAGGTCGGTCATGGCCAGATTGCTGCCCCGGTAGGGGATGTGCTGCAGCTTGGCATCGGTCATCGAAATGAACAGGCTGCCCATCAGGTGCTGCGTGCTGCCGTTGCCCGAGGAGGCGTAGCGAAGGGTGTCAGGCTGGGCCTTGGACTGCGCGATGAATTCCTTCACGTTGTCGGCCGACACCTTGGCGGGGTTGATCACGAGCACGTAGGCGGAATCCACCAGCTTGCTGATGGGGGTGAAGCTCTTGATCGGGTCGTAGGGAATCGTCTTGTAGATCGAAGGGCTGATCGTGTGGGTCGAGGAGATCATGACCAGGGTGTAGCCATCCGGGGCGGCTTTGGCGACCAGGTCGGCGCCGATGGTCGAGCCGGCGCCGGGTTTGTTCTCGATCACGAAGGAACCGCCCATGGCCGCGCCGAGTTTCTGGCCCATGATGCGCGCCACCACGTCGGTGAAACCGCCGGGCCCGAAGGGCACGATGATCTTGACGGGGCGGTTCGGATAGCCCTGCGCCGCGGCGCTGCCGGCGGCCAGCACGAGCAGCGATCCCAGGAAAAGACGACGGATGGAGAAGCGTGCAGTCATGATGATTACCCCTTGTAGCTAGGTTCGGGCATGGCAAAGAAGCCGTGCAGGATGGCGTAGACCATTAGATAGTTCTTTTGCTGGAAGCTGGCATGGGAGATACCCTCCATCATGCTGAACTGCTTGCTGGTACCGGGCAGCAGCTGGTAGAACTTCAGCAGATCGTCCAGGCTGGCGATGCCATCGAACTCGCCGCGCATGATCAGCGTGGCCGCCTTGATGTTGCGCGGCTCGACGACCGGCAGTCTCGAACACATGTCGACATAGGTGCCGGTCGGCATGGAATCGTCCAGGGTCAGGATGGCATCGGCGAAGGCTTCCTTGGTGGCCTCGTCGGCGCAGCCCGGATGGTCGCGGTTGAAGATGCTGTGCACGAAGGCGCGGTCGATCGGGCGCTGGTTCTTCGCCAGGAACTCCGGTAACTTCTTCCTGCGCTCGGCCAGGGTGGGGCTGCCTGCGCCGGTCCAGACGAAGGCATCGAGGGCGAGCCGGGCGACGCGCTCGGGGTGGCGCTCGGCAAACAGCGCGGCCTTGAGCGCCCCGGAGGAGATGCCGTAGACCATCAGCTGGCCGGCACCGGTCTTGTTCAAGATGTACTCGCTGCCGGCGGCCAGGTCGTCGGCACCGTTGCTGATGTCGAAGTTGATGGGGCGGTGCTTGTCGGAGCGGCCGTAGCCTTCGTTGTCCATGCACCAGGTGTCGAAACCGCGTTCGGCGAACCAGTCCATGGCCGAAGAATGCGGCCGGCCGGGGACCGAGAGGTCGAAGGTCGGCTGCGAGGCCATGGACGAGCCATGGACGAAAAGGATGGTGCCGGCGTAGGGTACCTTGGGATGGGCAGGTTTTTGCCAGAGAAAGAGCTTGATGTCGCCCTTGCGGGTCCAGTGTTCGATGCCGCCGGTCCATTGCACATTGGCCATGGTCTTGTTTCCTCGGGTTGATCTTTGATCTGTGACTCAGACCGGGCGACGCAGGAAGGTCTCGAGCGCGTAATGGAACTTGTAGCGCTGCACGCCCATCATGGGGTTGTGCGCAATGCCCGAGAGCACCACGAACTCCTTGTCCTTGGTGGGCAGGCGGGCGAAGAAGTCCAGCAGGTCCGGCTCAGCGGCGATGCCGTCGAACTCGCCGCGGATCACCAGCGTAGGGCAGGGGATGGCCTCGGGCGTGGCCACCGGCAGATTGGCACACATGTCCACATAGGTGCCGGTCGGCACTTCGCTCACCAGGGGCAATTCCGCCGCAGCGATGGCCTTGGGCACGATGTCCTCGCTGCTGCCGGGCTTGTCGCGGTTGAACATGCCTTCGTAAAAGGCCAGGTTCACCTTGCGGCGCGGACTGGCCGAGTATTCGGGCAGCTTCTTGCGGCGCTGCTCCAGCGTGGGCGAGCCGGCGCCGGTGTAGACCAGGGCCGAGAGGCCGAGCCGCTCGACCGTGTCCGGGTGCGCGGCCGTGTAAAGGCAGGCGCGCAGTGCGCCAGAGGATGAGCCGAACAGGTTGAGCTTTTGCGCGCCGGTCTTCTGCAGAATGAAGGGGATGGCGGCGGCCAGATCCAGGGCGCCGGTCTTGATGTCGCTGTTGCCGCGGCCCGACCAGCCCGAGCGGCCGTAGCCCTCGTGGTCCAGGGTCCAGACGTCATAACCGCGCCCGGCAAAATA
>JAGWTL010000037.1 GCA_028869035.1 Burkholderiales bacterium
GGCCGGTACCGAAAGCATTCTGCTGGTTGACGCCGAAGGTCAGGCCCAGCCCCTCGTTGCTGGAGAAGCCCGCGCCCAGGGTCAGGCTGCCGGTCGCGCGCTCGACCACCTTGACGGTCAGGTCTACCTGGTCGGCGGTGCCCGGCACCTCGGTGGTTTCCATCGTCACTTGGCCAAAATAGCCCAGGCGATCAACCCGGTTGCGCGAGAGTTTGATCTTTTCGCTGTCGTACCAGGACGCTTCGTACTGGCGGAATTCGCGGCGGATCACCTCGTCACGCGTGCGGTTGTTGCCCACCACGTTGATACGGCGTACATAGGCACGGCGCGAAGGCTCGGCCTGCAGCACCAGCGTGACCCGGTTGCTGCCGCGGTCGATGTCGGGCACGGACTGCACACGTGCAAAGGCGTAGCCGAAACGGCCGAAATAGTCGGTAAAGGCCTTGGTGGTCTCAGCCACCCGGTCGGCGTTGTAGGCCTCGCCGGGACGGATCGTGACCATGGCCTTGAACTCGTCCTCGCGCCCCAGGTAGTTGCCCGCCAGGCGCACAGCGGCCACCACGAAACGTTCACCTTCCGTGATATTCAGGGTGATGGACATGTCCTGCTTGTTGGGGGCGATCGCCACCTGGGTCGAATCGACCTGGAACTCCAGGTAACCGCGCGCCAGATAGTAGGAACGCAGCGTCTCGGTGTCCGCGTTGAGCTTGGCCCGCGAATAACGGTTGGACTTGGTATACCAGCTCATCCAGTTGCCGGTGTCCAGATCGAACAGGTTGCGCAGGGTGGACTCGGAAAAGGCCTTGTTGCCGACGATGCGGATCTCGCTGATCTTGGCCGGCTCGCCTTCATTGACGGTGAAGGCCAGGCTCACACGGTTGCGCTCCACCGGCGTCACCGTCGTCACCACCTCGGCCGCATAAAGGCTCTTGTTGATGTACTGTCGCTTGAGCTCCTGCTCGGCGCGGTCCAGCAGGGCCTTGTCAAATGGCCGCCCCTCGGCCAGGCCGATGTCCTTGAGCGCCTTGGTCAGCGCGTCCTTGTCGAACTCGCGGGTCCCGATGAACTCGACACCGGCCACGCTGGGCCGCTCTTCGACCACCACCACCACCACATCGCCCTTGATCTCCAGCCGCACATCGGTGAACAGTCCCAGGGCAAACAGCGCCCGGATCGAGGCCGTGCCCTTCTCATCGTTGTAGGTGTCGCCCAGGCGCAGCGGCATGGAGGCGAAGACGGTACCCGGCTCGACGCGTTGCAGGCCTTCGACCTGGATGTCGCGGATCTTGAAAGGCTCGGCAGCCCAGGCCATGTGTACGGCCAGCAAGAGGGTGGCCAGCAGGGAAACGGCGCGCAGGCTATATCGTTTGAATTGCATCGGTCAAATTGAAGTTTGGCTGATCACACTGCCTAGGCAGGTGACTCAGCTCAGGAGACGGGCCAGGTCATTGAACAGCGCGATCGACATCATGAGCGCCAGCACGGCGACACCGGCACGCTGCAGGCGCTCCAGCCAGACCTCCGACACGGGCCGGCCTGTGACACCTTCCCAAAGATAATACATCAGGTGTCCCCCATCGAGGACCGGCAGCGGCAGCAGGTTGAGCACGCCCAGGCTGACGCTGATGAGAGCCAGAAAGACCAGATAGGACGTCAGCCCCAGACTGGCCGAACGACCGGCGTAATCGGCAATGGTCAGCGGGCCACTGAGGTTCTTCAGCGAGGCCTCGCCGATCACCATGCGCCCCAGGGTGCGCAGCGTCAGCACCGAGACCTCCCAGGTCTTCACCATGCCCTGCCAGACGCCCTCGACCGCACCGAAGCGCACCATGACCATCTCGGGCGGTGCGCCCACATAAGCACCGATGCGGCCGACTGCCACGCCGCCTTGCTGCTGCAGTTCGGGCTTTACATCCAGGTGGATGACCGCGCCCTGGCGCTCGATGCGCCAGCTTTTCATCAACGCCTGACCTTCGCGCACCGAAGCGCGGATCAGCTCGCGCAACTGGCGGCCGTCCACCACGGCTGTGTCACCCAGGCTCAACACCAGATCACCCGGGCGCAGGCCGGCACGTTCGGCGGGACTGTCCGGCGTGACCTCGCCAATTTCTGGCCGGCTCATGGGCGAAACGATGCCGATATGCTCGAACAGGCGGGCGTCGGCATCACGTGCCTGCAGGGCCGACAGGGGCAAGAGCAGCTCGGCAGCACGGCCACGGACATCGGCCAGGGCCAGACGCACATCACGCCCTTCCAGCGCTCCGCGCGTGAGCAACCACCGCACGTCCTCAAACGATGTCATGGCCTGCAACTCGTCGCCTTCGAAACCGGCACGCTCGACGCGCTCGCCACCAACCAGCCCGGCGCGCTCCGCCACGGAATCGGCCGCCGGTCGCCCCAGCACGGGCGCGGCCATCTGCACACCACTCCAGTTGACCACCGCATACAGCAGCACCGCCAGCAGCAGGTTGGCCAGGGGGCCGGCCGCGACGATGAGCACGCGCGAACGCAGGGGCTGGGTGTTGAAGGCCAGATGGCGTTCGGCCGGATCGACAGGAGCCTCGCGCTCGTCGAGCATGCGCACATAACCGCCCAGCGGAAAGGCGCCCAGCACGAACTCGGTCGGCGAACCCCTGGGCTGCCAGCGCAGCAGGGTGTGGCCGAAACCGACGGAGAAACGCAGCACCTTGACGCCGCAGGCCACAGCCATGCGGTAGTGCCCGTATTCATGGATGGCGATCAGCAGACCCAGGGCCACGATGAAAGCAATGACAGTCAGCATGTCCGTCCTCGAAGGTTCAGGCACTCAGCCCGCGGACGCACTGCTGTGCCGCTGCACGCGCCTGCGCGTCCAGCGCCAGCAGCTCTTCCAGAGCATGCGGCGCAGCCGGCACAACGGCTTCCAGCGTGCCCAGGTTGACCGCATGGATCTGGTCGAAACGGATGCGCTGCTCCAGGAAGGCGGCGACTGCCACCTCGTTGGCCGCGTTGAGCACCGCCGTGGTGCCTGCCGGGCCGCGCAAGGCCTCCCAGGCCAGGCCGATGCCGGGGAAACGTTGTGCATGGCCGGGCGCGTCCATGGGCTCGAAGGTCATGGCGGCCAGCTTGTGAAAATCCAGTGCGGCCGCGCCCGAGGCCATGCGCTCGGGCCAGGACAGGCCGTAGGCGATGGGCACGCGCATGTCGGGCGTGCCCAGCTGGGCCACCACCGAATGGTCGCTGTACTGCACCATGGAGTGAATCACGCTCTGCGGGTGGATCACCACCTCCAGTCGCTCGGACGGCAGACCGAAGAGGTAACGCGCCTCGATCACCTCCAGGGCCTTGTTCATCATGGTGGCCGAATCGACCGAGATCTTGCGCCCCATGACCCAGTTCGGATGGGCACAGGCCTGCTCGGGCGTGACTTCGCGCAGGGTCCGCGGCTCGCGTGTGCGAAACGGCCCCCCCGAGGCGGTCAGGATGATCCTGTCCACGCGCTGCGCCCAGGTCGCCGGGTCTTCGGGCAGGGCCTGGAAGATGGCCGAGTGCTCGCTGTCGATGGGCAGCAGCGTGGCACCGCCAGCGCGTACCGTCTGCATGAAGAACTCGCCGCCCACCACCAGCGCTTCCTTGTTCGCCAGCAGCAGGCGTTTGCCCGAACGCGCCGCCGCCAGGCAGGGCGCCAGGCCGGCGGCCCCCACGATGGCGGCCATCACGGCATCCACCTCCTCGTGGGCCGCGATGTCGGCCAGCGCCTGCGCCCCGCCCAGCACCTGGGTCGGTGAACCGGCGACCTTCAACCGTTCGGCCAGCTGCGTTGAATGGGCGACACTGGCCATGACGGCGTAACGCGGAGAGAACTGCAGGCACTGCTGCTGCAGCAGATCCACCTGGGTGGCCGCGGTCAGGGCAAAGACTTCGAAACGATCCGGATGGCGTGCCAGCACATCAAGCGTGCTGGCGCCGATGGAGCCGGTGGAACCAAGGATGGCAAGGCGTTGTTTCATCAGCGCCATACGGAATAGAACATCATGGCCAGCGGCAGCGTGGGCAACAGGGCATCCACGCGATCGAGCACACCGCCGTGGCCCGGCAGCAGGCGGCTGCTGTCCTTCATGCCGGCGCTGCGCTTGACCAGCGATTCCACCAGGTCACCCACCACGCTCATGGCCGCCAGGAACAGCACGGCCAGCAGCAGCAGGCCCCAGCCGCCGTGCGACTGCAGATGGCCATAGAGACTGGGCGCGGGCAGCACCCCGGCGCGCTCCAGGGCCAGCCAGACCCCGGCCAGCAGGACCACCCCCAGCATGCCGCCCCAGACCCCTTCCCAGCTCTTGCCCGGGCTGATGGCTGGCGCCAGCTTGACCTTGCTGAAACGGCCGCCCCAGGCCTTGCCGGCAAAGTAGGCGGCGACGTCAGCCATCCAGACCAGCAGCAGGATGGACAGCAGGAAGGCGATGCCCACATCACGCGCCTGCACCATGGCCAGCCAGGTCAGCCACAGCGCCAGCAGGCCCCCCGGCAGGCGCAAGGCGCGTGGCCACTGTCCCCAGCGGGCCACCCCCGCCTTGATCAGTGCAGCGCCCACCAGCACCCAGGCGCCACCGGCCACCGTCCACAGCAGCGGCTGCGGCGCCGACAGCAGGCCCAGATCCCAGGCCATGACACAGACGATGAAACAGGCAAAGGCCCCCAGCCATGACCCCAACTGACCCAGGCCGTTGAGCCGGCCCCATTCCCAGGCCGCCGCCGCAGTCAACACCAGCGTGACCAGACGCCAGTACAGCGGATCCGGGTGAAACAGTGCCGGCAGCAGGATCAGCAGCAGGACGATGGCGGTGATGATGCGCTGCTTAAGCATGGTTGATCCTCAGGCGACCTTCTGGCCCGGGTCCGCCGTGGCGACCTGGGCGGATGTCTGGCCGTAGCGGCGCTCACGCCGGGTGAATTCGCTGATGGCGCGGTCGAGCTCGGCCTCGTCGAAATCGGGCCAGAGCTTGTCGCTGAAATAAAGTTCGGCATAGGCGGCCTGCCAGAGCAGGAAATTGCTCAGGCGCAATTCGCCGCCGGTGCGGATGATGAGATCCGGGTCGGGGACGTGGGCCATGGCCATGGCCTGGTGCAAGGACATCTCCGTGATGGGCTGCCCCTGCGCGGCCAGCCGGGCCGCCGCCTGGGCAATGTCCCAGCGTCCGCCGTAGTTGAAACAGACATTGAGCACGAGCCGGCTGTTCGCTGCCGTCGCACGCTCGGCCTGGTCCAGGCCCGCGCGCACCTTGTCGGACAGACCGGCACGCTCGCCGACGAAATGCAGACGCGCCCCGTCCTTGAGCAGTTGCGGCACTTCCCTGGCCAAAGCCGTGGCCAGCAATTCCATCAAGCCCGAGACCTCGTCGGCCGGGCGGTTCCAGTTCTCGGAGGAAAAAGCGAAGACCGTCAGCACCGCCACTTCACGGTCCAGACAGGCCCGGATACAACGCCGCAGGCTTTCCATGCCCTGGCGGTGGCCCGCCAGACGCGGCAGGAAGCGCTTGGTGGCCCAGCGGCCATTGCCATCCATGACGATGGCGATGTGTTGCGGCAAGCCGCCGGGCGAGGTCATCGGCATTTCATGATGGCGATGTCAGACCGCCATCACTTCCTGTTCCTTGCCCGCCACCAGCTGATCGATGGTGATGACGTGCTTGTCGGTCAGTTTCTGGATGTCGGCCTCGGAACGCTTCTGCTCGTCCTCCGAAGCCGCCTTGTCCTTGACCAGCTTCTTGACGGCCTCGTTGGCGTCACGGCGCAGATTGCGCACGGCGATCTTGGCGTTCTCGCCCTCGGTGCGAACGAGCTTGGTCATCTCCTTGCGACGCTCCTCGCTCATGGGCGGCATGGGCACGCGGATCAGGTCGCCCATGGATGCCGGGTTCAGGCCCAGATCGCTCTCGCGGATGGCCTTCTCGATCTTGGCGCCCATGCCCTTTTCCCAGGGCTGCACGCTGATGGTGCGGGCGTCGAGCAGGTTGACGTTGGCCACCTGGCTCAGCGGCACCGTGGAGCCGTAATACTCGACCTGCACGGAGTCGAGCAGTGACGGGTTGGCGCGGCCCGTGCGGATCTTGGACAGATGGTTCTTCAGCGCCTCGATGGACTGGTCCATCTTGGTTTCCAGGTTTTTCTTGATGTCTGCAATCGTCATGCTTAGCTCCTCTGCGGCATCAGTGGCTGCGCTCAGGCGTAGACCAGCGTGCCCTCGTCCTCACCCATCACGACACGCTTGAGCGCACCGTGCTTGAAAATGGAAAACACCTTGATCGGCAGCTTCTGGTCGCGGCACAGCGCAAAGGCCGTGGCGTCCATGATGCCGAGATTCTTCGAGATCGCCTCGTCGAAGGAAATCTTGCTGTAGCGGGTGGCGGTCTTGTCCTTGTTCGGATCGGCGCTGTAGACGCCGTCCACCTTGGTGGCTTTGAGCACCATCTCGGCCCCGATCTCGGCGCCGCGCAGCGCAGCGGCCGTGTCGGTGGTGAAAAAGGGGTTGCCCGTGCCGGCCGCGAAGATCACGACCTTGCCCTCTTCGAGGTACTGCAGGGCCTTGGGGCGCACATAGGGCTCGACCACCTGCTCGATGGCGATGGCCGACATCACACGTGCGGTCAAACCGGCCTTGTTCATGGTGTCGGCCAGGGCCAGCGCGTTCATCACGGTGGCCAGCATACCCATGTAATCGGCCGTGGCCCGGTCCATGCCGACCGAACCGCCGGCCACACCGCGGAAGATGTTGCCGCCGCCGATGACCACAGCCACCTCCACCCCCAGGCGCGTGATCTCGGCCACCTCCTGCACCATGCGCTGGATGGTCGCATGGTTGATGCCGAAGGCATCGTCACCCATCAGGGCCTCCCCGGACAGCTTAAGCAGGATGCGCTTGTGGGCTGGCTTGGGGTGGGTCATGTGGGCTTACTCCTGGGGTTGAATGACGAAATGACTTCGCGGCTGCGCCGCTTCAATGACGGAATGACAGCGGAGCCAGCATAACCCTCATTTTGTCATCGAAGCGACAGCGAGGTCATGCGCGCAGCGCGTCATTCGTCATCCCGGACGATCAGCCCGCCTGCTTGGCGGCAGCCACCTGGGCGGCCACTTCGGCGGCGAAGTCGTCGACCTTCTTCTCGATGCCCTCGCCCACCACGTACAGGGTGAAGCCCTTGACGTTGGTGCCGGCGGCCTTGAGCATCTGCTCGACGGTCTGCTTGTCGTTCTTCACGAAGGGCTGGTTGAACAGCGAGACTTCCTTCAGGTACTTCTGCACCGAGCCTTCGATCATCTTGGTGGCGATGTCGGCCGGCTTGCCGGACTCGGCGGCCTTGGCGGTGGCGACCGAACGCTCGCGCTCGATCAGCTCGGCCGGCACGTCGGCGCTGGTCAGCGACACCGGCTTCATGGCGGCCACGTGCATGGCGACATCCTTGGCGGCGGCTTCTTCGCCGTCGAACTCAACGACCACGCCGATGCGCGTGCCGTGCAGGTAGGCAGCCAGCTTGGCGCCCGAGGAGAAATGCTTGAAACGGCGGAAGCTCATGTTCTCGCCGATCTTGCCGATCAGGCCCTTGCGCACATCTTCCAGGGTGGGGCCGAAGCCGTCCTGGCTGTAGGGCAGCGCGCCCAGGGCGGCCACGTCGGCCGGCTTGTGCTGGGCGATCAGCTCGGCAGCGGCCTTGGCGAGGGCCAGGAAGCTGTCGTTCTTGGTCACGAAGTCGGTCTCGCAGTTCACTTCGATCAGGGCGCCGGTCGTGCCGCTGATCGAGCTGGCAACCACACCTTCGGCGGTCACGCGCGAGGCGGCCTTGCCGGCCTTGGTGCCCAGTTTGACGCGCAGCAGCTCTTCGGCCTTGGCCATGTCGCCCTCGGCTTCGGTCAGGGCCTTCTTGCATTCCATCATCGGCGCATCGGTCTTGCCACGCAGTTCGGCAACCATGCTTGCGGTAATTGCAGCCATCTTCTTACTCCGTCTTCAATTCAAATTCAGATTGGGGCTAAAAAAAAGGGGCGCAGCGCCCCTTTCTTCGGGTCGGGACCGGATCAGGCGGAAGCTTCGTTCACTTCCACGAACTCGTCGCCGCTCTCGGAAGCCACCGCCTTGACCACGTCATCCACGGCGTTGGCACGGCCTTCCAGGATGGCGTCGGCGATGCCGCGGGCGTACAGGGTCACGGCCTTGGACGAGTCGTCGTTGCCCGGGATCACGTAGTCGATGCCTTCGGGCGAGTGGTTGGAGTCGACCACGCCGATCAGCGGGATGCCCAGCTTCTTGGCTTCGGCAATGGCGATCTTGTGGTAACCGACGTCGATCACGAAGATCGCGTCCGGCAGGGTGTTCATGTCCTGGATGCCGCCGATGTCCTTCTCGAGCTTCTCGAGTTCGCGGGCGAACATCAGCTGCTCTTTCTTGCTCATGGCGTCCAGGCCGGTTTCCTGCTGGGCCTTCATGTCCTTCAGACGCTTGATCGAGGTCTTGACGGTCTTGAAGTTGGTCAGCATGCCGCCCAGCCAGCGCTGGTCGACGTAGGGCACGCCGGCGCGTTGGGCTTCAGCGGCCACGGTCTCGCGGGCGGTGCGCTTGGTGCCGACCATCAGGATGGTGCCGCGCTTGGCCGCCAGCTGCCTGGCGAACTTGGCAGCGTCCTGGAACATCGGCAGCGATTTTTCCAGGTTGATGATGTGGATCTTGTTGCGATGGCCGAAGATGAAGGGGGCCATCTTGGGGTTCCAGAAGCGGGTCTGGTGGCCGAAATGGACACCGGCTTCCAGCATTTGACGCATGGTCACGGACATGTGAATAACTCCGAAGGTTGGGTCTAAAATCCGGTCCTCTTTGCAATCGGCGTCTGGCGCCGGCTGCAACACCTGGATGGACCGGTTTGCGATTTGCTTTGCGGCTGCCGGTGCGGGATGCACCGGGACCTGCCAGCAAAGCCAAACGAGTATAGCATACGCACCCTGTCCGATGACACCCGCGCCCGACCTCCACACCACCCGCCTGCGCCTGCTGGCCGGCCTGTCCAGCCCCGAGGCCGAGATCGGGCAGGCCATGGCCGTCGCCGCCTCACCGGCCTGCCAATACGCCTTCGTCCAGACCGATTTCCCGGGCGCCCAAGCCCAGGCCGCGGCGAGCGATCCGCTCCGCCAGCCCCTGGCCGGCCTGGCCGTTTCGGTCAAGGACCTGTTCGACGTGGCCGGCCAGGTCAGCCGGGCCGGCTCCCTGGTGCTGAAGGACGCAGCGCCGGCCCGCCAGGACGCCACGGCCGTGGCCCGGCTGCGCGCCGCCGGCGCCGCCCTCATAGGCCGGACCAACATGAGCGAGTTCGCCTACTCGGGTGTCGGCGTCAACCCGCACCACGGCACCCCGGCCAATGCCACGGCCACCGATGTGCCACGTGTGCCCGGCGGCTCGTCCAGCGGCGGCGCCGTCTCGGTCGCCAGCGGGGCAGCCTTTGTCGGTCTGGGCTCGGACACCGGCGGCTCCATCCGCATCCCGGCCGCCCTGCACGGCATCGTCGGCTTCAAATCCACCCAGCGCCTGGTGCCGCTGGACGGCACGCTGCCCCTGTCCAACACCCTGGACACGGCCTGCGCCATGACGCGCTCGGTGCGCGATGCCATCACCGTGCACGAGATCCTGGCGGCGCGCCGGGTCACGCGCAGCCATGCGCCCCTCTCCCAATACCGGTTGGCGGTGGTGCCGCAGCTGATGTTCGATGGCATCGATGCCACCGTGGCGCGCGCCTTCGAGCGCACCCTGCAGGCACTGGGTGCCGCCGGCGCCCGAATCACGGACCTGCCCTTGCCCCCATTGAGTGAACTCGCTGGCCTGCAGGCCAGTGGCGGCTTCTCCGCGGCCGAGAGCTATGCCTGGCATCGCCCCCTGCTGGCAGACCACGCCGCGCAATACGACCCGCGCGTACTCACCCGCATCCAGCGCGGCGCGACCCTCAGCGCGGCCGACTACATCGATCTGCTGCAGGCACGGCGCGACTGGATCCCGCGCATCGAGCAGGCCCTGCGGGGTTTCGACGCCGTGCTCTCCCCCACCGTGCCCATCGTGGCGCCCCCGCTGGCCGAGGTACTGCCGGGCAGCGCGCGTGACGAAGCCTTCTTCCGCATCAACGGCCTGCTGCTGCGCAACCCCAGCGTGGTCAACCTGCTCGACGGCTGCGCCATCACCCTGCCCTGTCACGCGCCGGACGAGCTGCCGGCAGGCCTCATGGTCTGGCAAGGCGCAATGCGCGATGATGTGGTCCTGAACATCGCGCAGCAGATCGAAAACCTGCTGCGTCCGCAACAACAATAATCCACACCTTCGGCCCGCCGCACTGCGCGGCGGGCAGCATCCACCGATACATGAAAATTGCAGTCATCGGCGCCGGCATCATCGGCGTCACCACGGCCTGGGAACTGGCCCGCGACGGCCACGACGTCACCGTCTTCGAGCGCCGCATCGCCGCAGCCGAGGAAGGCAGCTTTGCCAACACCGGCATCCTCGCGCCCGGCTACACAACCCCCTGGGCCACCCCGGGCATGCCCTTCAACATCCTGCGCCACCTCCTGTCACGGCATGCCCCGGTGCGCTTTTCACTGCCGCTCACCAGCAGCGACCTGGCCTGGATGTGGAAAAGCTGGCGCGCCTGCGCAGGCGACACCTATCTGCGCAACCGCCGGAATCTCCAGCATCTGGCCCGCTACAGCCGCGCGCGCCTGCAAACGCTCGGCACGGGCCTGGAACTCGAATTCGATCGCAGCCAGGGCCTGCTGGTGCTGCTGCGCTCCGAGCGCGACCACACCCAGCTGCGACCCGGCCTGCAACTGCTCAAGGACCAGGGCATCGCCCATCGTGAACTCAGCGCAGAGGAGGCCCGCGCCATCGAACCGGCGCTCAACCCCGACACCGCCTTCCACGGCGCCCTGCACCTGCCCGACGACGAGGTCGGCAACTGCCGGCAATTCGTGCTGCTGCTCAAGAACGCCGCCCTGGCCCAGGGCGTGCAGTTCGATTTCAGCACCACGGTCGAACACCTGAGCCCCGGCCAGGGCATGAACGTGCAGGTGGCTGGCGAGGCGCAGCCGCGCCGCTTCGATGCCGCCGTGCTCTGCGCCGGTGTCGACTCGGCCCGCCTGCTGCGCCCGCTGGGCCTCAAGCTCCCGCTGGCCGCCGTCTATGGCTACTCGGTCAGCGCCACCGTGCGCGAACCGCTGAACGCACCGCGCAGCGCCGTGATGGACGAGCGCTACAAGGTGGCGATCGCCCGCCTGGGCAACCGGGTCCGGGTCGGTGGCGGCGCCGAACTGGGCGGTCGCTTCGAACGTCATCGCAAGGACGCCCTGCAGACTTTGTACAAGGTGCTGCAGGACTGGTTCCCCGGTGCGGCCTTGATGTCCAGCGGGGTGCAGACCTGGAAAGGCGCGCGCCCCATGCTGCCCGATGGCCCACCCCTGCTGGGCGCCAGCGGCATCCCGGGTCTGTGGCTGAACTGCGGCCACGGCTCCAGCGGCTGGACCCTGGGTTGCGGCTCGGCCCGCGCCCTGGCCGACCTGGTCGCGGGTCGGAAACCCGAGATCGCCCTCGAGAGCTTCGGCATCGAACGGCTGCGAGGCTGAGCAAGGATTGTGTACAGTAGACGCTCACCCGGTCCACAATGCACCCATGAGTCCTGAACTGTCGCAAAAACTGGCGGCTGCCGTTGACGCCATGCCCGCTTTCCCAAAAAGCGTGCAGGCCATCCTGGACCTGACCCGGGACGTCAACTGCACGCCCAAGGACCTGGTGCAGGTGATCGACAAGGACCCGGTGGTCACGGTCAAGATCCTCAAGGTCGTGAACTCGGCCTACTACAGCCTGCCCAAGCAGATCACCTCGATCAACCACGCGGTGGTCTTCCTGGGTTTCAACACCATCAAGAACCTGGCCCTGGGCATCGCCGCCATCGGCATGCTGCCCAAGAGCAATGCGGCCGGCTTCGACGTGCAGCAGTACCTGCTGCACTCGCTGGCCACGGCCAGCATCGCGCGCGAGCTGGGTACGCTCCAGGGCGACGCCGACCCCATGGACTGCTTCATTGCCGGCCTGCTGCATGATTTCGGCAAGGTGGTGTTCGCCCAGTTCATGCCCGAAGAGTTCCGCCTGGCCCTCGAAGCCAGCAAGGCCAACGGCAGTTCACTGCACGAGGCGCTGCGCCAGACCATCGGCGTGGACCACACGGTGGTGGGCGGCATGCTGGTCGAGAAATGGCGCTTTGCTCCCAAGCTGGTCGAGACCATCCAGAACATGCACGGCCCCGAGGTCAAGGACACCCCCATGGTGGCCTGCGTCTTCGCCGCCAACCAGATCGGCAAGAAGCTGAAGTTCGGCTTCGGCGGCAACCACTTCGTGGAACCGCTCCCGCCGGCCCTCGCCAGGCGGCTGGGGGGCGATCTCGACCACGTCATCGCCCGACTCGGCGATCTCCAGGCGCTCTTCGAGGAAGCGCAGGTCTTTTCCAGACTTGAATCATGAAGGTCAGGTTCTGGGGTGTGCGCGGTTCGATCGCCTCACCGGGGCCGCACACGGTGCGCTACGGCGGCAACACCACCTGCATCGAGGTGCGCACCGACACCAACGAGCTCATCATCCTGGACGCGGGCACCGGCATCTTCCCGCTCTCGCAGACCCTGCTGGCCGAGCTGCCGGTGCAGGCCAACGTCTTCATCAGCCACTCGCACTGGGACCACATCCAGGGCCTGCCCTTTTTCATCCCCAACTTCATCCCTGGCAATGTGCTGCGCCTGCATGGCGCCTTCGATCCGGTCTCGGGCCAGGGTGTGGAACAGGTCATGTCGGTGCAGCTGCAGTACAGCTATTTCCCGGTGCGGGAAGCCGAGATGAAGGGCACGATCGAGTACGTGACGCTGATACCCGAGCAGAGCATCCAGGTCGGCAGCGCCACCGTCACACCCTACCTGCTCAACCACCCGGTGATCAACTTCGGCTACCGCATCGAGGCCGGCGGCAAGTCGGTCTTCTTCACCGGCGACCATGAGCCGCCCTACAACATCTACGCCCCCGACGATGCCGAGTACGCGGAGTACCAGTCCTTCGTCGACGACAAGCAGGCCAGCATCCTCAGGGGCATGCAGGGCGTGGACGTGCTGATCGCCGACACCTCTTACACGGCGCAGGAGTATCCGGCCAAGGTCGGCTGGGGCCACGGCACCTTTGCCTCCAGCATCCAGTACGCGGTGCAGGCCGGTGCCAAGGTGCTCTATTGCACCCACCACGAACCCACGCGCAGCGACGACGCCCTGGAAGCGGCCTTCGCGCAAGCCCGGGCCGACAACCCCGTGGCCGCCGGCGGACCGGAGATCCGGCTGGCCCGCGAGGGCCACAGCTACGAGTTCTGACGGCCGCCGCCCGCATGCAGCGCATCAGACCCGGCCACCCGCAGCCCCTGCATACCGTGGCCGCCACGCGTGCGCTGGAAGCGCGGCTGGCCGTCGCGCTGCCGCCCCACACCCTGATGCAACGCGCCGGCCTGGCCACGGCGCGCCTGGCACTGGCGCTGGCGCCGCACGCCCGCCGTTTCTGGATCGCCTGCGGCCCCGGCAACAATGGCGGCGACGGGCTGGAAGCCGCGATGCACCTGCAGCAATGGGGCA
>JAGWTL010000038.1 GCA_028869035.1 Burkholderiales bacterium
TGATGACTATCGTTGTAAGTGTTGTTAACTATATTGTCGACAATAAGTTTGTGGCCATGCCCCAAGTGGGTGCGGGAGTGCCTCATGCCTGAGCATTTCGACCTGGTGGTGCGCCAGGCCCGTGTGGCCACGGCGAGCGACGTGTTCGAATCCGACATCGGTGTGCGCGATGGCCGCATCGTGAGTCTGGGCCGGGGCCTGGCAGCGGGCGCCCGCGAGATCGATGCGGCCGGCCGCGTGGTGACCCCGGGCGGTGTGGACGCCCACTGCCACTTGGACCAGCCCATGCCGGCGCCGCTGCGCATGGCGGACGACTTCGACACCGGCACGCGGGCCGCGGCCTGCGGCGGCACCACTACCGTGATCCCCTTTGCCGCGCAGGAAAAGGGCCAGTCCTTGCGCGCCGCAGTGGACGATTACCACCGCCGTTCGGACGGCAGGGCCCATGTGGACTACGCCTTCCACCTGATCGTGAGCGATCCCACCCCGCAGGTCCTGGCCGAGGAGCTGCCGGCCCTGATCGCCGAGGGCTACACCTCGTTCAAGATCTACATGACCTACGACGACATGAAGCTCGACGACGGCCAGATCCTCGATGTGCTGGCCGTGGCGCGCCAGCGGGGCGCCATGGCGATGGTCCATGCTGAGAATGCCGACGCCATCGAGTGGCTCACCAAGCGGCTGGAGGCGGTCGGCCGCACCGCCCCGCGTTTTCATGCGCACGCGCGGCCGATGCTGGTGGAGCGCGAGGCCACGCACCGCGCGATTTCGCTGGCCGAGCTGGTGGATGTGCCCATCCTCATCGTGCATGTCTCCGGTCGCGAGGCGGTGGAACAGATCCGCTGGGCGCGCGCGCACGGGCTCAAGGTGTTTGCCGAGACCTGTCCGCAGTACCTATTCCTCACCGCGGCCGACCTGGGCATCGACGATAGCTACCAGGGCGCGCGCTGCGTGTGCAGCCCGCCGCCGCGCGACGCCTCCAACCAGCAGGTCATCTGGGACGCGCTCAACGACGGCCTGTTCACCGTCTTCTCCTCCGACCACGCCCCGTTCAAGTACGACGCGCCCGAGGGCAAGAAGCCCGGTGGCGAGGAGGTGGCCTTTCGCCATATCCCCAACGGCATCCCGGGCATCGAGACACGCATGCCCCTGCTGTATTCCGAAGGGGTGTTGGGTGGGCGCATCACGCTGGAAAAGTTTGTGGAACTCACGGCAACCCAGCCGGCCAAGGCCTATGGCCTGCACCCGCGCAAGGGCAGCATTGCCATCGGCGCAGACGCCGATCTGGTGATCTGGGGCGAGGGCGAGCGTGTGCTGCGCAACGCCGACCTGCACCACGCCGTGGACTACACGCCTTACGAAGGCATGCGCCTGCGGGCCTGGCCTGCCTACACACTGGTCGGTGGCGAAGTGGTTTGGGACGGGAAGGACTTCCATCCACGCGCTGGCCGTGGCCGTTTCCTGCGCTGTGGCGCGCCCACCCTGCTGCCCCGGAGGTTCGCATGAAACTCCTGATGATCAATCCGAACATTTCGGACAGCGTGTCCGAGCTGATCCGCGCCGAAGCGCAGCGCAGCGCCTCGCCCGGCACCGAGATCGAGGTGCTGACGGCGCCCTTCGGCGTGGCCTACATCGAAACCCGCTTCGAATCGCTGATCGGCGCCTACGCCACCGCGCAGCTGGCGGCCGAACACCATGCGCGCTACGACGCTGTCGTGGTGGCGGCCTTCGGCGACCCCGGCCTGGGCGGCCTGCGTGAGGCGCTGCCGGTGCCCGTCACCGGTCTGACCGAGGCGGCATTGGCCAGCGCGCATCTGCTGGGTCACCGCATCTCGATCATCGCCATTTCGCAGCGCATCCAGGCCTGGTACCGCGAAGTGGTAGACAGCTACGGCATGGGCTCGCGCCTGGCCAGCATCCGTGCCCTGGACCGGCCCTTGTCCAGCATCGGCGGTGTGCAAGACGAGCATGCGCAGGCGCTCAAGGCACTGGCCGAGCGGGCCGTCGACGAGGACGGTGCCGAAGTGATCGTGCTGGCCGGTGCGCCCCTGGCCGGCCTGGCGCGTTCGCTCAAGGGCCAGCTGCCGGTGCCGGTGGTGGACGGCGTGTCCAGCGCCGTGCGCCATGCCGAAAGCCTGGTGGCGCTGCAACCGGGCGCCGCCCGGCGTGGCAGTTTTTCCGCCCCGCCGGTCAAGCCGAACCGGGGCCTCACGCCTGCCATGCAGGCGCTACTCGACCCGGGCCAGAGAGCCCAGGCCAACTAAACCCAACCGGAGACAGATTTCATGGAAGCCTCAATCGATATCAAACCCGCCGCGGCGGACCGCGCCGCAGCGCCTACCAAGGTCAGGTGGAAGATTTTCCTGATGATGTTGCTGCTTATCTCGATCAACTACATCGACCGGGCTTCGCTGTCCGTCGCCATGCCGCTGATCGCCAAGGAGTTCGACATGAGCCCCGCCGTGCAAGGCCTGCTGCTCAGCTCTTTCTTCTGGACCTACGCCTTCATGCAGATTCCCGGCGGCATGCTGGCCGACAAGTTCGGCCCGCGGGTGGTGATCGCCGGCGCCACGCTGGGCTGGGGCTTCTTCCAGGCCATCGCCGCCGCCTGCACCGGCTGGGTCAGCCTGCTGGTCACGCGCCTGGGTCTAGGTGCTGCCGAGGCGCCGATCTACCCGGCCGGCGGCAAGCTCAATGGCATCTGGATGACGCAGCATGAGCGTGGTCGCGGCGCCACGCTGCTCGACGGCGGCGCGCCTCTGGGCGCGGCCTTGGGCGCGTTGATCATCGCCGGCCTAATCGCCCACTTCGATTCCTGGCGTGTCTCCTTCGTGGTGGCCGGTGTCGGCACCATCGTGGCGGGGTACTTCGCCTGGTGGTACATCCGCAACCACCCGCGCCAGCACCCGGGCGTGAACGAGGCTGAGGCCGTCTACATCGAAGCGGCGCACGCCGCCGACCGCGCGGCCGAACCGGCCAACGCCAGCGGCAAGGTGCTCGACTTCTTCAAGTACCGCTCGGTCTGGGGCATGTTCTTCGGCTGGATGTGCTTCAACGCGCTGTTCTATGGTCTGCTGACCTGGATGCCGACCTACCTGTCCAAGGTGCACGGTCTGGACATCAAGCAGATGGGCGGTGCCGTCTTCATCATGTTCTTCTCCGGCTTCGTCGGCGAGATGGTGGGCGGCTGGATTGCCGACAAGTGGCTGGCCTCCGGTGCCTCGCAAGCGCGCGTGCTGCGCACCCTGTTTGGCATCGCTTCGGTCATCGCCACCATTGCCATCTACAGCGTGGCGCGCTTTACGGACCCGGTCACGGTGGTCGCGCTGCTGTCGGTGACCCTGTTCTTCCTGCGCTGGTGCGGCCTGTTCTGGTGCATCCCTTCCATCCTGGGTACGCGCGACCGCGTCGGCTTCCTGGGCGGCACCATGAACCTGGGCGGCAACTGCGCCGGCATCGGCGTGCCCATCGTGGTCGGCCTGATAGTGCAGGCCACCGGCTCCTACGACCTGGCCCTGATGCTGTTTGCCGCCGCTGGCGCCGGCCTGTTTGTCTGCTCGACGCTGCTAATCGACTACAGCAAGAAGCTGCCGGTCTGAGCGCACGGCACCGCGATCTGATTTCTACGCCCGATTTCTCCTCACTCTATCAACCACACCAGGAGCCATCACTATGACCATCACCTGTCCCCGCGTCTCTCTGCGACGGCCTCGCGCGTCGGTTGGTGGTGCCGCATGAAGACGCTGCTGCCCCCCGGCCGGGTCAGTCGTGCCATGGCCGGCGTGACTGACACCGCCGCGCTGGCCTGCGGCTGGTGGTTGATCGGTCTGAGTATCGTCACCTGCATCGAGATGCTGGGCCGCAAGGTTCTGGGCTTCAGCCTGCAGGGTGTGGATGAGGTCGGCTCCTACACCTATGCGGTGGTCGGCAGCGTGGGCTTCGCGCATGCGCTGGTCAGCCGCAGCCACACCCGGGTCGATTTCCTGCTGTCGCGCTTTTCGCCGCGCCTGCAGTCGCTGCTGAACCTGGTGGCCATCCTGAGCCTGGCGGCCTTGGCCGGGGTGTGCCTGTGGCGCGGCCTGCATGTGGTGCTGGAAAGCATCGACCTGAAGGCCACCGCCTCGACCCCGCTGGCCACGCCGATGTGGCTGCCGCAGTCGGTCTGGCTGGCCGGTTATGTGCTGTTTGCCGTGGTGGCCGCCTGGGCCGCCTGGGATGCGCTGCGGCTGTTCCTGCGCGGCGAGCGGGACGAACTGAACGCACGCTTCGGCCCGCAGACGCTGGAAGAAGAGATCGAGGCCGAGACCGAACTTCATCTGCAGCCGCATGCGGCGGGAGCGTCATCGTGATCAGCCCCTGGGAAATTCTGGCCGGCCTGGCCCTGATGCTGGGCCTGATGTTCGTCGGCGTGCACGTGGCCACCACCATGCTGGTGGTGGGCATGGTGGGCGCGCTGTCGTATTTCGGCATGCCGGCCTTCAACGCCCTGGGCGAGCAGCTCTGGGCCGCCGGCGATGACTACCTGCTGCTGTCGATCCCCCTGTACATCCTGCTGGGCGAGATCCTGATGCGCGGCGGCGCCACCGACAAGATGTACCAGTCGCTGGCCGACTGGCTCAAGCGCCTGCCGGGCGGCCTGCTGCACACCAATATCGGCGCCTCCGCGCTGTTCTCCGCGGTATCGGGATCCTCGGTGGCGACCGCCGCCACCATTTCCACGGTGGCGCTGCCGGCCTTCAAGAACCGTGGTTATGACCAGCGCATGGTGCTGGGCTCCATCGCCGCCGGCGCCAGCCTCGGCAACCTGATCCCGCCCGGTGTGGCCTTCATCATCTACGGCTCGATGACCAATACCTCGGCCTCGCGCCTGTACATGGCGGGCATCGTGCCGGGCGCCATCATGACCGTGCTGTTTCTGCTGACCATCCTGGCGGTCTGCGTCTGGCGCCCGGCCATGGCAGGCAAGCCCGAGGGCAGCGTCAGCTGGAGCCAGCGCCTCAAGCACTCGGTGCACCTGCTGGGCCCGCTGGGGGTGTTCGGCGTGGTGATGGGCGGCATCTACACCGGCTGGGCCACGGTGACCGAGAGCGCCGCCCTGGGCGTGATCGTCTGTCTGCCGGTCGCCGCCGCCTACCGCAAGCTCAGCATCCCCATGCTGCATGAATGCTTCCGCTCGACCCTGCGCCTGACGGCCATGACGGCGCTGATCCTGGTCGCAGCGCTGTACCTGAACTTCGTGCTGTCCATGCTGGGCGTGCCGCAGTCGCTGGCCAGCCTGATCAAGTCGATGGACGTGTCGCCGCTGCTCCTGCTGTGGGTGTTGGCGGTCATGTACGTGGTCCTCGGCGTGGCGCTGGAAACGATGCCGATGATGGTGGGTACGCTGCCGGTGGTGTTCCCCATCACCCAGGCCGCCGGCATCGACCCGGTCTTCTTCGGCGTCTTCATGGTGCTGATGTGCGAGCTCTCGCTGCTCAGCCCGCCGATCGGCATGACGCTGTACGTGATCCAGGGCGTGCGCGGCGAAGGCAGCATCAACGAGGTGTTCCAGGGCACCCTGCCCTTCCTCGTCGCCATGATCCTGATGACCGCCATCCTGATCCATTTCCCCTCGATCGCCACCTTCCTGCCCAATCTGATGTTCGGTAGCCGCGGCTAGCCATGCTCACCCCCGTCCCCACTCCCACCGAAAGGAAATCCGCCATGAAGATCCTCAAGTTCGTTCTTTGCGCCACGGCCCTCGGCCTGGCGCTTGGCGCCCAGGCACAGAACCTCAAGCTGCGCGCTGCCGGCAACCTGGTTGCCACCGGCCTGATCCAGCAGACCCGGGAACAGCCCTTCTTCGAGAACTTTGCGAAGAACACCGGCACCTCGATCGACGTCGATTACAAGCCCATGGACGTGCTGGGAGTGAAGGACGCCGACGGCCTGCGGGTGCTGAAGTCCGGCCTGTTCGACATCGTCACGCTGCGCCTGGCCCAGGTGTCGCGCGACGAGCCTTTCTTCCTGGGCCCCGACATCGTCGGCCTGTCGACCGACTACGACACCGCGCGCAAGGTGGTCGACGCCTACCGCGAGGTCTTCGACAAGCGCCTGCAGGACCGCTATGGCGGCAAGCTGCTGGGCATCTACCCCTTCGGCCCGCAGGTCGTGTTCTGCAAGACGCCGATCAAGGGCCTGGCCGACCTCAAGGGCCTCAAGGTGCGCGTGTACGACCAGTCGCTGGCCAAGTTCATCGAGAAGCTGGGCGGCATCCCCGTGACCATCTCCTTCGGCGAGACGCAGCAGGCGCTGGAGCGCGGAGTGACCGACTGCGCCATCACCGGCCCCAGCTCGGCCAATTCCGCGGGCTGGCCGGAGGTGACGACGCATTTCATGCCGATCGGCTTCCAGATCGCCTTGAACGCCTACGCCATCAATCTGGGCAAGTGGAAGGCCTTGACGCCTGAGCAGCGCAGCAAGATCACCGACGCCTTCAAGAAATACGAGGGTGAGGTCTGGGCTTATTCACGCGAATTGTTCGAGGACGCCTCGCGCTGCAACGTCGGCAAGGAGCCCTGCAAGACCGGCAAGAAATACGCCATGAAGGACGTGCCGGTGAAGGCGACCGACATCCAGCTGGTGCACGATGCGCTGAACACGGTGGCGCTGCCGACCTGGAGCGAGCTGTGCGACAAGTCCTACGACAAGTGTTCTGCTATCTGGAAGCAGGTGGTGGGTCCGGTGGTCGGCATCAAGTAAGCCGGCGCTGTGGATTCCCTGCTCTGGCAACTGTCCGCCACCGAACTGCAGCGGCGCTACCGTGACGGCAGCCTGACACCGCTGGCGGTGGCGCAGGCCTGCCTGGCGCGGCTGGAGGCGGTGAACCCCAGGCTCAACGCGGTGGTGCAGCGACGCGACGCGGATTTCCTGCAGGAGGCGCAGGCGGCCACGCGCCGCTTTCAGGCCGGCGAGCCCCGGTCCGCGCTGGACGGCATCCCGCTGACGGTGAAGGACAGCCTCTACACCGCGGACCTGCCCACCAGCTGGGGTACGCGCGCGCTGCGCGCGCACCGCACCGGCGAGGACGAGCTGGCGGTGGCGCGCGCGCGCGCCGCTGGCGCCCTGATCGCGGGCAAGACCAATGTGCCCGAGTTCGCGCTCGAGGGCTACACCGACAACCCCCTCTACGGCCCCACCGGCAACCCCTGGAACCCCGAGCTGACGCCCGGGGGCTCCAGCGGCGGCGCGGTGGCGGCGGTGGCCTCCGGCATCGCGCCGCTGGCCATTGCGCAGGACGGTGGCGGCTCCATCCGCCGGCCGGTGTCGCATACCGGGCTGGTCGGGCTCAAGCCGACGATCGGCGCGGTACCGCGCCAGCATGTGCTGCCCTCGCTGCTGCTGGACTTCGAGATCATCGGCCCGATCGCGCGCACCGTGGCCGACGCGCGGCTGCTGTTCGAGGTGATGCGCGGCCCCGCCGCCGCCGACCGGCTTTCGCTGGCCGCGGCCCACGCCGCCGCGCAGCCCCGGCGTGCCGGCCCCCTGCGGCTGTTGTACGTGGAGCGCCTGGGCGCCGCGCCGCTGGACCCGCAGATCGCCGCCAGCGTGGCGGCGGGCGCGGCGCGGCTCGCGGCCCTGGGGCACGCGGTCGAAAGCGGCCCTTTGCCGCTGGACCTGGATTTCTTCAGCACGGCCTGGCCGCAGATCGGCCAGATCGGCCTGGCCAGTCTGTTCGAACAACATCCGGACTGGGCGGCCCAGGCTTCCCCGAAATACCGCGACATGGCCGAGCAGGGCCGTCAACTGCCCGCGGCGCTCTTGTGGCAGACCCTGGAGCGCGTGCGCCAGCTGCGGCGCGAGAGCGTGGCGCTGTTCGAGCGTTTCGACGTGGTGGTGATGCCCTCGGCGGCGGCGCTGCCCTGGCCCAGGGGCGAGGCTTATCCCCGGCGCATCGACGGTCAGGCGGTGGGGCCGCGCGGCCACGCCATCTACACCGGCTGGGTCAACGCCGCCGGCCTGCCCGCGCTGGCCCTGCCCACGGCGCCCTCGCAGGAGGGCCTGCCCATCGGCATGCAGATGGTGGGCGCTTATGGCAGCGACGATCTGCTGCTGGACCTGGGCGCCGCCTACGAGGCGGCCGCGCCCTGGGCCGACCGCTGGCCGGCCCTGTGAAATCCGTGCCTCAGAGCCTCACCGAGGCCTGACCGACACCCTCGAACGCCGCGCTGACCCGGTCGCCCGGCTGTGCGTACAGAATGCCGCACCAAGTGCCGGTGGTGACGACCGTACCGGCCGGCAGCACCGTGCCCGCACGGGTGGCATGGCGCAGCCAGGCCGGCAGCACGAAAGCCGGATCGTTCATGGCGTGGCTGCCCTGGAAGTGATGCACCGTGTCACCGATCTGCACCGTGCAGCGCTGCGTGCGCCAGTCGCGCGCATGCAGGGGTACCCACTCGCCCAGCACCAGCGCGGCGTGCGACTGCAGATCGGCCAGCTTGTGCAACGCGGGTGCGTCCAGTCCCTGCTGCCAGCGGGAATCGACCAGTTCGATGGAGACCGTCATGGCGTCCACCAGCCGCGTGGCCGAGACCAGGTCCAACGTGGCCGCGCGCGCGGTGTCCACGTCCTCGCCCAGGCGCAGGGCGATCTCGGCCTCGATGCCGCGCAGGTGAAATGGCCAGCTGCGGGCATCCGCCGGACTAGCCCACACCCCGGCAGGTGGCAGGGGGGCATGGGTGAGGAGGGCGTCCCGGTGGGCTCCCCCCGACTTCCAGTGGCGGGGGGCCGCACGCGCGGCAAACCACCGCAGGGCCTGTGCCACCGCATCCTGCACGGCATAGGCCTCCAAGGGGTCTGACAAGGTCACGCCGGCGGCATCGACCAAGGTCGATGCCGAACGGGCCTGCACGAGCGCCAGGGCGGCGCGCTGCACGGAGGAGGGGGGCGGCGGGTTCATGCCGGCAGGCGCGACCAGGGCGTCATTCGAGGTTCTGCACCTGTTCGCGCATCTGCTCGATCAGCACCTTCATGTCCACCGAAATGCGGGTCAGGTCGAGCGCCGCCGACTTGGAGCCCAGGGTGTTGGCCTCGCGGTGCAGCTCCTGGATCAAGAAGTCCAGGCGTTTGCCGACTTCGCCGCCCTTCCTGATCAGGCGTTCGATCTCGTCGAGGTGCGAGGCCAGGCGCGTGAGCTCCTCGGCCACATCGATGCGGATGGCGTAGGCGGTGGCCTCGGTCAGCGCCCGCTCCTGGGCGGCCTGTGGCGGCGTGGCGCCGTCGGTCAGGGCCATGGCCTCCTGCCAGCGCTCCAGGAAGCGCTGCCGTTGCTGCTCCACCAGTTGCGGCAGCAGGGGGCCGGCCTGGGTGGCCAGTTGGCGCAGCTGGGTGATGTGGCCCAGCAGCATGGTGGCCAGGCGCGCGCCTTCGCGCGCGCGGGCTTGCACCAGCTCGTCCAGAGCCTGGGTCGCCAGGGCGTGAAGGGCCGGGCCCCAGTCCTGGCCGGCGCTGCCCTGCTCGCTGGCGGCCAGCTTGAGGATGTCGGCCACGCTCAGGGCTCGGGCATCGGGCAGCCAGGCCTGGACGCTATCCTGCAGCGCGTTGAGGCGCTGCAGCAGGCGCGGGCTGGGCTCGGCCACGTTGCCGGCCACGGTGGATTCGACGAAGGCACGCAGCTCGACCTTGCCGCGCTTGAGCCGTCCCTGGACCAGCTCGCGCAAGGCCGGTTCGTGGGTGCGCAGTTCCTCGGACAGGCGCAGGCTGAAGTCCAGGAAGCGGCCGTTGACGGAGCGGATCTCCAGGCCGAGGCGCACCGGCGCCGCGGTGCTGTCTGTGCCGGTGCCTGCGCCCTGTTGGGCGCTGGCGTAGCCGGTCATGCTGTAAACTGGCATGGCGATTTCTTGATCTGTATAACGACCCCGAGAATAACCGGATTGGGCCCGGTCATCGGGGTAGCCCAACCAGAATGATGTCCAAGGTCAAACCAGCACCCCTGTCTCCGGAAACCGTGATTGGTGGCTACCGCATCGTGCGCAAGGTGGCGGCCGGCGGCTTTGGTGTGGTGTATCTGGCCATCGACCCCGAGGGCCAGCAGGTCGCCATCAAGGAGTACCTGCCCGCTTCCCTGGTGGCCCGAGGGCCCGGCGAGTTGCTGCCCCAGGTCAGTACCGAAAAGCTCTCGCTCTACCGCCTGGGCCTCAAGAGCTTCTTCGAGGAGGGCCGTTCGCTGGCGCAGATCTCCCACCCCTCGGTGGTCAGCGTGCTGAACTTCTTCCGCGAGAACGAAACCGTCTACATGGTGATGAACTACCTGGAGGGGGCATCCCTGCAGGAGTTCATCATCACCGCGCGCGACCAGAAACAGCAGAAGGTGTTCCGCGAGTCCACCATCCGCTCCCTGTTCGACGAGATCCTGCGCGGCCTGCGCATCGTGCACCAGCACAAGATGCTGCACCTGGACATCAAGCCGGCCAACATCTTCATCACCGACGACAACCGCTCGGTGCTGATCGACTTCGGCGCCGCGCGCGAAGTGCTGAGCAAGGAGGGCAATTTCATCCGTCCCATGTACACGCCCGGCTTCGCCGCGCCCGAGATGTACCGGCGCGATGCCGCCATGGGCCCCTGGACCGACATCTACGCCATCGGCGCCTGCATCTACGCCGCCATGCAGGGTTACCCGCCCAACGAGGCGCCCCAGCGCCTGGAAAAGGACCGCCTGACCACCGCGCTGGCGCGCCTGCGCGGCGTCTACTCCGACAACCTGATCGAGGTGGTGGAATGGACCATGGCGCTCGACCCCCTGTCGCGCCCGCAGTCTGTCTTTGCGCTGCAAAAAGAGCTCAGTCGCGAGGGCGAGCGCCGTTACACCAAGCTCAGCATGGCCGAGAAGATGCGCCTGCAGTTCGATACCATGGTGGCGGATACCAAGAAGAGCGTCAAAAGCGTGACCGGCGCGGTTGCCGTCAAACCCAAATGAAATTCTCCGTTTTCCAGGTCAGCCGCAGGGGCGGACGCGGCACCAACGAAGACCGCATGGGCTACTGCTACACGCGCGATGCGGCCCTGTTCCTGCTGGCCGACGGCATGGGTGGGCACCCGGAGGGCGAAGTGGCGGCCCAGCTGGCGCTGCAGGTGGTCTCGGCCGCCTTCCAGCAGGAAACCAAGGTCGGCATCAAGGACCCGCGGGCCTTCCTGGCCTCGTCCATCCTGCTGGCGCACCGCCAGATCCTGTCTTATGCGGCCAGCAAGAACATGCTGGACACGCCGCGCACCACCTTCGTGGCCGCCCTGGTCCAGGGGGACAGCGTGTGCTGGGTGCATTGCGGCGACTCGCGCCTGTACATGGTGCGCGACGGCGAGATGCTGGCGCGCACGCGCGATCACTCCTATGCGGAACAGCGCCAGGACGAGGTGCCGCCCGGCGCCAAGACCGGCGAGAAGACCAACCGCAACGTGCTCTTCACCTGCCTGGGTTCCCCGGCCAACCCGGTCTTCGACGTCATGGGGCCGATCAATCTGCAGCAGAGCGACCGCATCCTGCTGTGTTCGGACGGCCTGTGGAGCGCGCTGTCCGACATCGAAATCACCTATGACCTCGGCCTCAAGCCGGTGGGGCGCGCCGTGCCCGACCTGGTCGACAAGGCGCTGGAGAAGGCCGGCGCCAGCAGCGACAACGTGACCGTGATCGCCATGGAGTGGGAAACCCCCGACAGCTTCGAGGAAACCCGCGGCAGCGTCACCACCGACAGCATCAACGACGGCGTCTTTGCCTCCACCGTGCAGGCCAGCGGCGTGGACACCCTCGTCGAGGACCTGGACGACGAGGCCATCGAGCGCTCGATCGCCGAGATCAACGAAGCCATACGCCGCACGGCCGCCCGACGCAGCAACTGAGCGGCCTGGCGCCGGCGGTTGTTTCTTCCCTTTTTCCGGATCCGAAACATGAGTGCTTATTCCCGTAGCGGCGGCCGCGCCGCCGACCAGTTGCGTCCGGTCCGCATCACGCGCAGCTACACCGTGCACGCCGAAGGCTCGGTGCTGATCGAGTTCGGCCAGACCCGTGTGCTGTGCACCGCCTCGGTGGAAGAGCGGGTGCCGCCGCACAAGAAGGGCAGCGGCGAGGGCTGGGTCACGGCCGAGTACGGCATGCTGCCGCGCGCCACCCACACCCGCAGCGACCGCGAGGCCGCGCGCGGCAAGCAGACCGGCCGCACGCAGGAAATCCAGCGCCTGATCGGCCGCTCCCTTCGCGCCGTCTTCGACCTGAAGAAGCTGGGCGAGCGCACCATCACCCTGGACTGCGACGTGCTGCAGGCCGACGGCGGCACCCGCACCGCGGCCATCACGGGGGCCTTTGTCGCCGCGCAGGACGCGGTCAGCAAGCTGCTGGCGGCGGGCAAGCTCGCCGCTACGCCCATCACCGGCCACGTGGCCGCCATCTCGGTCGGCATGGTGCAGGGCACACCCCTGCTGGACCTGGAATACACCGAAGACTCGGCCTGCGACACCGACATGAACGTGGTGATGACGGGTGCGGGCCATTACATCGAGGTGCAGGGCACGGCCGAGGGCGCAGCCTTCAGCCGCCGGGAGATGGACAGCCTGCTGGCCCTGGCCGAGAAGGGTGTCAAGGAACTGGTGCAATTGCAGGACGCGGCCCTGAAATCCTGATGAAAAAGATCGTCCTCGCCTCCAACAATCCGGGCAAGCTGCGCGAGCTGCAGGAGATGCTGGCCCCGCTGGGCCTGGAACTCGTGCGTCAGGGGGAACTGAACATCCCCGAGGCCGAGGAACCCTACCGCACCTTTCTGGAAAACGCGCTGACGAAGGCGCGCCATGCCGCCCGACTCAGCGGCCTGCCGGCCCTGGCCGACGATGCCGGCCTGTGCGTGGACGCCTTCGGCGGCCTGCCCGGTGTGGATACGGCCTACTACGCCACGCAGTTCGGTTACCCCAAGGGTGACGATAACAATGTGAGCGCTTTGCTTGAGCAGATGCAGGGGGTGAGCAACCGCCGCGCCGCCATGGTCAGCACCCTGGTCGCCCTGCGTTCGGCGGACGATCCCGAGCCCCTGGTGGCCGTGGGCCGCGTGAGCGGCGAGATCGCGCGTGAACGCCTGGGCACAAATGGCTTCGGTTTCGACCCGGTGATGTACCTCCCCGAATTCGGGAAAACCTTCGCCCAGTTGCCCACCGAGGTCAAGAACGCCAACAGCCACCGTGGCCGCGCCGCCCGGGCCATGGTGGCCTTGATGCAGGAGCGTTGGCTGTAGCCATGCACGACATCCAGCACTACCTGCGCCCCGGCATGCTGCAGCTCACCAGTCTGCCGCCGTTGTCGCTGTACGTGCACCTGCCCTGGTGTCTGAAGAAGTGTCCTTATTGCGATTTCAACTCGCACGAGATGCGCGCAGGGGAATTGCCCGAGCAACGTTACCTCGACGCCCTGGTGGCCGACCTGGAAAGCGCGCTGCCCCTGGTCTGGGGCCGCAGCGTGCACAGCATCTTCCTGGGCGGCGGCACACCCAGCCTGTTCGCGCCCGAATCCATCGCACGTCTGCTGTCCGACATCCGCGCGCGCCTCAAGCTTTCGGCCGACTGCGAGATCACGCTGGAGGCCAACCCCGGCACCTTCGAGAAAGAGCGCTTCCGCGCCTTCCGCGATGCGG
>JAGWTL010000039.1 GCA_028869035.1 Burkholderiales bacterium
CTGAGCCTGTCGAAGCCCTTCGACAGGCTCAGGGCGAGCGGATGTGAGGTGCTTGTCATGATTTATGAAAGCCTCAATAGTACTGCGACACGGAAGTAGAGAAACAAAATGAAAGCGATGGATTCGTGCGCAGGGCAAGGCGCAAATCCTCGCCATAGCCACAGCTATGGCGAGGATTTGCAACGCCGCCATGCGCGCGAAGGCGCGCTTTCATGTTTCGATACTTCCGGGTCGCGGTACCAGGGCCTTTTCTTGAAGGAGATCACCATGCAGCAACGCCTGCTTGTTTCCACCTTCATCCTGTGTGCCGCTGTACCGGCGAACGCGAAGGCCCCCACGGTGTGCCAGAGCGCCCCGACTTCACGCTCAAGGGCGTCCATGGCCAGACCGTGAAACTCGGCGACCACCTGAGCCCGGCCCGGCTCGGCCTATGGATGAACAAACGCATCCCCCGACCAAGGCCGGGCTGCGTGTGGGGCAAAATCGCTGTCTCAAGATAGACCACGCCCAGAACCAGACCCATGAGTGAGACCGCCAGCACCGGCATCGTCGACGGCCCCGAGCCGATCTACGTGCCCTTCGAGGAATTCCGCACCGGCCTGCCGGCCGGGCGCTTCCGCCTGATCGTCAACCCGGAGCGCGCGCGCAAGTACGTCAAGCACCGCCTGATGCTGACCGCGCTGATCCTGCCCATCATCGGCACCGGCATCGGCATGGCCTATTTCGGTTACCCCTGGCTGGGCCTGGGCCTGGTGCTCTTCGGCGTGGCAGCGCACCGCCTGGTAGCGCACCAGGCCGCCAAGATCCTGCTCTACATGGCCACGCACGACATCCGCATCTACCGCGAAGCCATCGACTTCGAAATCCTCGAAGTGCGCCTGGCGCAATGACGCGCTCTGCGGGCGCAGGACCTCGCCGCTGCGCGGCATCGATGACGAAATGACTGCAGTCAGGCGGGCACAGCCCGCATCATCGATGCGCCTGCGGCGCGAGATCATGCCCGCATGGCGGGCGTCATCCCGCGCCTGCGACAATTGGGGCCATGAGCTACGCCCCCCTGCAAAACGATACCTTCCTGCGCGCCTGCCTGCGCCAGGCCACCGACCACACCCCCGTCTGGCTCATGCGCCAGGCCGGGCGTTACCTGCCCGAGTACTGCGCCACGCGCGCCCAAGCCGGCAGCTTCATGGGCCTGGCCACCAACGTGGACTACGCCACCGAGGTCACGCTGCAACCTCTGGCGCGCTATCCGCTGGACGCAGCCATCCTGTTCTCCGACATTCTCACCGTGCCCGACGCCATGGGCCTGGGCCTGAGCTTCGCGCAGGGTGAAGGCCCGCGTTTTGCCACGCCCGTGCGTGACGAGGCCGCGGTGGCCAGGCTCGAGGCGCCGGACCTCAACAAGCTGCGTTACGTCTTCGACGCCGTGACCTCGATCCGCAGGGCCCTGAACGGCCGCGTGCCGCTGATCGGCTTCTCGGGCAGCCCCTGGACGCTGGCCTGCTACATGGTGGAAGGCGCGGGCTCGGACGACTACCGCCTGGTCAAGAGCATGCTCTACGGCCGCCCGGACCTGATGCACCGCATCCTGCAGGTCAACGCCGACGCCGTGGCCGCCTACCTGAACGCGCAGATCGACGCCGGCGCGCAGGCCGTGATGGTCTTCGACAGCTGGGGCGGCGTGCTGGCCGACGGCGCCTTCCAGGAGTTCAGCCTGGCCTACACGGCACGCGTGCTGGCCGGCCTCAAGCGTAACGGTGTGGACGGGCAGATCGTGCCGCGCATCGTCTTCACCAAGGGCGGTGGCCTGTGGCTGGAGCGGATGGGCCGGCTCGACTGCGAGGTGCTGGGCCTGGACTGGACCATGAACTTGGGGCACGCCCGCGCCCTGGTGGGCGGCAGCAAAGCCCTGCAGGGCAATATCGACCCCAATGTGCTGTTCGCCCCGCCCGCGGCCATCGAAGCCGAGGTCAGGAAAGTGCTGGAAAGCTTCGGCGCCCCGCACCGCGACCCCAAGAGCAGCGGCCCTACGCACATCTTCAACCTGGGTCACGGCATCAGCCAATACACCCCGCCGGAGCATGTGACGGCCCTGGTCCAGGCCGTCCATGCGCACTCGCGCCGGATGCGCGGCTGAGCGCTGTCAAGCGCCTGGCCTGCGCACGTTCTCATGGATTACCCTGATTCCAGCACCCGGTTCCGCCAGCCCCAAAAAGGCTCAGTGCAGACTCACTTATGCACAAAATCCGTGCTGCGGTGCGCCATAGTGCCCCCCGGGGTGTGGCGCTTGCTACAAAAGCAGTAGCGAACGTAAGTGGTTGATTTATAAGAAATTTGCCCGATGCTTTTTTTAAGGGCATTTTGAGCAAAGCCTTGAAAATCAAGGCTTAGGACAGTCTCGTGACAAGGTATCAACAAAGTTATCCACAGAATTGTTGAATCATTTGCAAAGTCATTCCAGATCAAGCACTTAGCGCGACTTTCGCCAGTCGGCTTGAAGAACAGCCCCCAAGCAACCCCACGCATGAGCTCCCCGCTCCCCATCCTCGTCCAGACGCCAGCCCACAGCCAGGTGGCGGGCACGCTGACGTACCTGAGCGAGCAGGCACTTCCCCCGGGCATGCTGGTGCGCGTACCGCTGGGCAAGCGCGAGACCCTGGGCATCGTCTGGGATGCTGCAACGCAGGATCAGGCCGAGGTCGAAAGCAGCCGTCTGCGCCCCATCGCCAGCGCGCTGGACGCACTGGCGCCGCTCACGCCGGCCTGGCGCCGGCTGGTGGACTTTGCCGCCAGCTACTACCAGCGCGCCACCGGCGAGATCGCCCTGGCTGCGCTGCCGCCGCAGCTGCGTGAACTCAGCAGCGAACAACTGGCGCGCCGCCTCAAGCGCACGGCTGCAGCCGCCGGCGTGGCCCCGGCCGACAGCATGCCGGCACTGACCCCCGAACAGAACACCGTGCTGGCGCAGATCGAGGCCCAGGCCGGCCCCTTCCTGCTCTTCGGCGCCACCGGCAGCGGCAAGACCGAGGTCTATCTGCGCAGCGTGCAGGCCCTGCTGGAACGCGAACCGGACGCCCAGGCCCTGGTCATGGTGCCCGAGATCAACCTCACGCCTCAACTGGAAACGCGCTTTGCGGCCCGCTTCGGTGCCGACGTGGTGGTCTCCCTGCACAGCGGCATGACCAACCCCCAGCGCCTCAAGAACTGGCTGGCCGCGCACAGCGGCGCGGCGCGCATCGTGCTGGGCACGCGCATGGCCGTGTTCGCCTCCATGCCGAAACTGCGGCTCATCGTTGTCGACGAAGAGCACGACCCGAGCTACAAACAGCAGGAAGGCGCGCGCTACTCGGCGCGTGACCTCGCGGTCTACCGTGGCCGGCTGGAAAACGCCAAGGTCATCCTGGGCTCGGCCACGCCCTCGCTGGAGTCCTGGCATCACAGCCGCCCGGCCGCCGAGGGCGGGCGTTATGTGCGCCTGCTCATGCCCAGCCGCGTGGGCGACGGCGGCGCCTTGCCGCTCGTGCGCCGCGTGGACATGAACCACCAGCCCAAGCACGCCGTGTTCTCGCCCCCCCTGCTCGACGCCCTCAAGGGCCGCATCGCCCAGGGCGAGCAGAGCATGGTCTTCCTGAACCGGCGCGGTTACGCCCCGGTGCTGCATTGCAGCGACTGCGACTGGAAAAGCGAGTGCCCGCACTGCAGCGCTTTTCGGGTCTTCCACAAGATCGACCGCACCCTGCGCTGCCACCACTGCGGCTACACCGAACGCGTGCCGCGCACCTGCCCCAGCTGCGGCAGCCCCGACATCCGCCCCATGGGCCGCGGCACCGAGAAGCTGGAAGAGCATCTGGCCGAGTTGCTGGCCGACGTGCAACGGCCCGATGGCTCACCGGTGCGCATCGCCCGCATCGACGCCGACACCACCAAGCTCAAGGGCGAACTCGAAGCGCAGCTGGCCCAGGTGCACGCCGGCGAAGTGGACGTGCTGGTCGGCACGCAGATGATCGCCAAGGGCCACGACTTCCGCCGCATCACCCTGGTGGCCGCGGCCAATCCCGACAGCGCGCTCTTCTCCAGCGACTTCCGCGCGCCCGAGCGCCTCTTCAGCCTGCTCATGCAGGCGGCAGGCCGTGCGGGCCGTGACGCCGGCATCAGCGCGCAGAGCGAAATGTGGGTGCAGACCCAGCATCCCACGCACCCGCTCTACGAGAACCTCAGGAAACACGACTATCCGGGCTTCGCCGCGCAGCAGTTGAAGGAGCGTGAACAGGCCGGCCTGCCGCCTTACAGCTTCCAGGCCCTGGTAAGAGCAGAAGCGCGCGCGCAGGAAACGGCCCAGGCTTTCCTCAATGCCGCCAGCGGCCTGGGCGCCGAAGCCGCTGCGGAACTGAACGTCACGCTCTACCCGGCCGTGCCCATGAGCGTGCAGCGTGTGGCCAATGTGGAGCGGGCGCAGATGCTGGTTGAAAGCCCTTCACGCGCCGCGCTGCAGCGCTTCCTCGGGGGCTGGCATGAGGTGCTGCATGAGGTGCGGCAGGGTCCCGAGGGCAAGGGGCTGATCCGCTGGGCGGTGGATGTGGATCCGCTGACGATTTGACTGGAGCAACCTTGTAGGCCAGACCGTGAGAACCCCTGCGCTGACAGTCACTCACCGGTAATCCGTGCGACCTGGAACAGGAACGCCCCGCCGCAACATCTGGAAGCCGGCCGGTCCCTCAAGGTTTCAGCGCCTTTGCGTGATGCGCAAAGTGGTCCACCATGAAACTCGCGATGAAGTAGTAGCTGTGGTCATAGCCCGCATGGCGGCGCAGCGTCAGCGGATGTCCCGTCTGGGCGCAGGCCTGTTCCAGCAGCTCGGGGCGCAGCTGCTTGCGCAGGAATTCATCGGTCTCACCCTGGTCCACGAGTATGGGCAGGCGCTCCTGCGCGGTGGCGATCAGTTCCACCGCGTCCCATTCCTTCCACACTGAAGGGTCCGCGCCCAGATAGGCCGTGAAGGCCTTCTGGCCCCAGGGCACCTGGCTGGGCGCCACCACGGGCGCAAAGGCCGAGACGCTGCGGTAGCAGCCGGGGTTGCGCAGCGCGGTGATGAGCGCGCCGTGGCCGCCCATGCTGTGGCCGAAGATGCCGCGCACGTCCGTGGCGGGGAAGTTCTGCTCGATGAGGGCGGGCAGTTCCTGGGCCACGTAGTCCTGCATGCGGTAGTGCCGGGCCCAGGGGGCCTGGGTGGCGTTGAGGTAGAAGCCCGCGCCTTCGCCCAGGTCGTAGCTGTCTTCATCGGGCACGCCGGGACCGCGCGGGCTGGTGTCGGGTGCGACGAGGATGAAGCCGTGGCGCGCGGCGTGTTCCTGCGCGCCGGCCTTGGTGATGAAGGTCTGCTCGTTGCAGGTCAGGCCGGCCAGCCAGTAGAGCACGGGGCAGCGCTGGCCTTCCACGGCGGCCGGCGGCAGATAGATGCCGAAGCGCATCTCGCAGCCCAGGGTGGTGGAGGGGTGTTTCCAGACTTCCTGCCGGCCGCCGTAGCTGCCATGACGTTCAACGCGGTTCATGGGTTTCCTTGGGATGAATCACGGAATTATCCGTTCGGGCCGAGCCCTTCGTCTCAGCTCAGGACAGGCCTGCCGAAGCCCTGCCAGCCCGTCGACAAGCTCAGGGCGCACGGAGAGCGCCTCACAGAAAAAGCCCCGCGTACCGGGCCGTGTCGGCTTATTCGGCCTTGATGCCCGCATGCGCGGCCACACGCGACCAGCGCACGAGTTCGGAGCGCATGAAGTCGGTGGCCTGGTCCGGGGTGGCGTCCACGATGTCGAAGCCCATGCCTTCGAGCTTGGCCTTCATCTCGGGCTGCTTGAGCACCTGGGTGTAGGCGGTGTGCAGGCGCTTGACCACGGCCGGGGGCGTGGCGGCCGGGGCGTAGAGCGCGAACCAGTTCGACACCTCGGCGCCGGGGTAGCCGGATTCGATCAGCGTGGGCGTCTGGGGCAGGTCGCGGTGGCGCTGCTTGGCGGCCACGGCCAGCACGCGGATGCGGCCCTGCTTGATGTAGGGCAGGGCGTTCTGCAGGGGGCTGAACATGTAGTCGATCTGGCCGCCCACCAGATCGTTCATGGCCTGCGACTGGCCCTTGTAGGGGATGTGGTTGGAGCTGGTGCCGGCGAGCTGGTTGAAGTACTCGGCCGTGAGGTGCTGGGAGCTGCCCTGCCCGGCCGAGCCGTAGTTGAGCGCGCCCGCCTTGCTGCGCGCCAGGTCCACAAACTCCTTGACCGTGCCCGCCTTGACCGAGGCGTGGACCACCAGGGCCACGTCGGTCTGGCCGACCAGGGCCACGGTCTGGAAATCCTTGAGCAGGTCGTAGGGCAGCTTGCGGTAGACCGCCACATTGGTGGCGATGGTGCTGGGCGAGAACAGCAGGGTGTAGCCATCGGCCTTGGCCTTGGCCACGAACTCCACGCCGATGTTGCCGCCGGCGCCGGTCTTGTTCTCCACCACGATGGACTGGCCCAGCAGCTCACCCACCTTCTGGCCGACGGTGCGGGCCATCACGTCGGTGCCGCCGCCGGCCGAGACGGGCACGACGAGCTGGAGGGGGCGTTGCGGGAAGTTCTGTGCGCTGGCGCTTGTCAGCAACGCGAGGCCCAGCGCGAGGCCGGTGAGGATGTGTTTGGGCGATCCCATGGTGTCTCCTGATGCTTTTGATTGAAATTCGCTCTAAGATGATAACCATACTTATCATTTGCGCAAGCCGGAGACACACCATGCCCCAGACCGCCAGCCCCGCCCTGATCGACGATCTGGTCGCCGCCAACCACATCCTCGTCAACGAGGGTGTACTCGACGGCTTCGGCCACATCAGCGTGCGCCACGACCAGCAGCCCGACCGTTTCCTGATCGCGCGCAGCATGGCGCCCGGCCTGGTGACGGCCGAGGACATCGTGGTCTGCGACCTGGACGGCAATGTGCACGACGCCCAGGGCCGCAAGACCTATGTGGAGCGTTTCATCCACAGCGAGATCTACCGCGCCCGCCCCGACGTGAAGGCCGTGATCCACAGCCACTCGCCTGCCGTCATCCCCTTTGGCGTCACGGGTGCGCGCCTGCGGCCCATCTGCCATATGAGCGGCTTCCTGGGCGCGCAGGTGCCGGTGTTCGAGATCCGGCGCATGGCCGGCGAGGCCACCGACCTGCTGATCCGCAACCAGGCCCTGGGCAAGGCGCTGGCCGCCGACCTGGGCCAGTCTGCCGTGGCGCTGATGCGCGGCCACGGCAATGTGGTGGTGGGCGTCTCCATCCAGCAGGTGGTGTTCCGCGCCATCTACACCGAGGGCAATGCGCGCCTGCAAAGCGAGGCCATGCGCATGGGCGAGATCAACTTCCTCACGCCGGAAGAGGCGAAAGCCGCCTCCGACATGAACGACGAACACCTGGGCCGCCCCTGGGAAGTCTGGAAGAAACGGGCGCAGCAAAACGGACTTTAAGACCGTTCGGGCTGAGCTTGTCGAAGCCCCGCATGCCCGCAGCCCTTCGACAAGCTCAGGGCGAACGGAAGGTGGGCGTGGTGCCAGCCTAAAATCGGTCCCTCACCATGCTCAAATTCGAACTGCTCAAGACCGAGGGCCACGCGCGCCGTGGCCGCCTCACGCTCAACCATGGCGTGATCGAAACGCCCATCTTCATGCCCGTGGGCACCTACGGCACCGTCAAGGGCGTGATGCCGCGCAGCCTGGAGGAGATGGGCGCGCAGATCATCCTGGGCAACACCTTCCACCTCTGGATGCGTCCGGGCCTGGACGTGATGCAGAGCTTCGGCGGGCTGCACGGCTTCGAGCAGTGGCACAAGCCCATCCTCACCGACAGCGGCGGTTTCCAGGTCTGGAGCCTGGGGGCGATGCGCAAGATCACCGAGGAAGGCGTGCACTTCGCCTCGCCCGTGAACGGCGACAAGCTGTTCATGTCGCCCGAGGTCTCGATGCAGATCCAGACCATGCTCAACAGCGACATCGTGATGCAACTGGACGAGTGCACGCCCTACTGGCAGGGCGAAAAGGGCGGCCACGTGACCACCCAGGCCGAGGCGCGCAAGAGCATGGAGATGAGCCGGCGCTGGGCGCTGCGCTCGCAGGCCGAGTTCGCGCGCCTCGAAAACCCCAACGCGCTCTTCGGCATCGTGCAGGGCGGCATGTTCGAAGACCTGCGCCAGGAATCGCTGGAGGCGCTGGTGGCCATGGATTTCCCGGGCTATGCCATCGGCGGCGTCAGCGTGGGCGAGCCCAAGGAGCTCATGAACCAGATCATGGCGCACACGCCGCACCGCCTGCCCGCGCACAAGCCGCGCTACCTGATGGGTGTGGGCACGCCGGAGGATCTGGTCTACGGTGTGCACTGCGGCGTGGACATGTTCGACTGCGTGATGCCCACGCGCAATGCGCGCAACGGCACCCTCTTCACGCGCCACGGCGACCTGAAGCTGCGCAACGCGCGCCACAAGGCGGACCCTCAGCCGATCGACCCGACCTGCAGCTGCTACGCCTGCGCGGGCACGTCCGGCGTGAGCTGGAAGGATGGCGGCCGCGCCGGTTTCAGCCGCGCCTACCTGCATCACCTGGACCGCTGCGGCGAGATGCTGAGCCCCATGCTGAGCACGGTGCACAACCTGCACTATTACCTGAATCTCATGCGCGAGGTGCGCGCCGCGCTGGACGCCGGGGCTTACGCGGCCTTCATGCAGCAGTTCGCGGCCGAGCGGGCCCGCGGTATCTGAGGACTTAGAACTTGTGAAGAAATCGTAGCGAGCGGCCCGAGCGCAAGGCGGACGGAGCACAGCCACCGGAACGTACTTCAGGTACGTGAGGATGGCGAGCACCGTCCAACGCGGCGATCGGGTCGCGCAGTAGATTTATTCGCAAATTCTCAGCGCCACTGGTCGCGCAAGACCCACGCAAAGGCCGCCAGCAGGATCAGCGCCAGGATGCCGAAGTACAGCGCCCAGGGCCGCTTCTTCTCGGCGTAGGGATCGGTCAGCGCGCGCTCGGCATTGGGCGGCAGCTGCGCGAGCTGCGTGAGCGAGGTGCCGAAGGGGATGTTGATCTTGGCGCGCGCATTGATGGCCCAGCCATTGGCGTCCAGGATGGGGCCCAGGTTGCGGCTGCGCAGCTTGAACCAGGCCAGGATGACCGCGGGGCCCGAGATCGCCAGCATCAGCCCGGCCAGTGCGAACGGCACCTGCCACCACTTGAGCGCCAGCAGGCCGACCAGCACCGAGGCCAGGGCCGTGCCGATGGCGCCCACGGCCAGGCCGATGGCGGCAAAGATGCCGGCGAACTTGCCCACGTCGAAAGGGGCCGGAGGCGTCGCCGGTGCGGTGGGCGCAGCGGCCACCTTCTTGGCGCCGTCGACCACGGCGGTGGTCAGCTTGTCGTCCGAGGCCTTGGCCTTGCTGGCGGCGATCTTCTGCATCTGCTCGCCGACAAAACGCGCGACGCGCTTGTAGGGCGACCAGAAGGCCTGGCGCAGGCTGATGGGGTGGTCCACGATCTTGGCGATGGTGGCGTCCCAGTCGCGGCCCTGGCGGTCGTAGAACACGCCGTTGCGGCTCACCATGAGCTGGTCCGAGTCGCCCGCGGTGAAGGCCGCGGCGATGCTCATCTTCTCGCTGCCGCGCACGCAGTCGCAATAGACCAGGCACATGCGCGAGAGCGTGGCCAGCGCCGCGTGGCGGCCGGCGTCGTTGACGGCCACGCAGAGTTCGGCCGAACGGCCGTCCAGGTACAGCGTGCCGACCTGGAAGGTGGCCTTGCCCTGGCGGGTGTAGAAATCGCGGAAGGCGACGAAGTTGTTGGCCAGGGCCAGCAGGTCGCGCACGTAATGGGCCAGCTTCTCCAGCTGGCGCACGGCCTCGGCCTCGGCTGCCGCATCGGGCTTGGCGGCCAGCCAGGCGGCATAGGGCGCGAGCTTGTCCTTCAGCGCCAACCAGTCGGACTCGGTCAACAGCGCGCGATCCCCCAGCAGCGGCTGGACGGCGGCCCGGTTCAAGGTGGCCATGCGCGCGGCCCAGGCCGGGTTGAGCCCGCTGCCCAGCGGCAGTGTCGCACCGGCCTGCACATGCGCCAAGGGCAGCGCGGCGATGTTCTCGTCGTCGTTCTTCAAGGTCGCGCCCCCGAGCGCGGCCAGCGTCGCGTCGGCCGCATTGAGGGCCGCGCCGGCACGCGCATCGAAGGCCGCCAGACGGCAGCGCACGAACCAGTCTTCCACCTTCCCGGCCACGGCGGCCAGGGCCTCGTGCGCGGCGGCGGTGGCGTCGCCCAGCGGGCGCGCGGCTGCACCGGCGGCTTCCCAGGCGGCCTGCGCGCGCTGCGCGTGGCGCAGCTGCGCAGCGTTGGCGGCGGTGACCGTCACCATGCCGTCCGTGCTGCCGATATCGGCCAGCAGCTCGCGCGCGGCGGCGGCGATGGCCGCGCCCTCTTCATCGTCGTCACGGATGGCGGCCAGCGGCACGCCGGGCAGCTTCTGCGCGAGCACATTCGTGTCTTTCAGGCGCGCACCGGCCCAGGCCACGGCGGCGATCAGTTCGGGCGCGCGGACCTGGCCGTCGCCATCGCTGTCCACAAAGGACAGGGTGCGGGCGTCGAACTCGATGCCCTTGACCGGACAGGACAGGGCCACCCAGAGCTTCTGGTCGAGCTGGCCGATGTTGAGCAGTTCGGCCGCGGTGTCCAGGCGGACCTGGTCGAAACCGCCGGCACGGAAGAAACGCCAGGGCGGCAGGGATGCGGTCATGGTACGGTCCTCCTGATCGGGTTGCGCTTCATCTTACCTCCAGCCCTGCGGGGCTTCAGGACCGCACGGGCACCGTGCCGTGATGCGGCCGCATGCGGTCGAGCACCCGGGTGCTCATGCTGCGCGAGAGTTCTTCCTTGCCCAGGAAGACCGTGCCCAGGCCCTCCTGGCGCAGCAGCTGGGCTTCGTCCTCACTCAAGGTGCGCAGCAGGATTTCCACGTTCGGGTTGAGTGCGCGGGCGGTCTCCACCATGCGGCGCGCGCGCATGGAATCGGGCGGGGTGATGACCAGCATGGCGGCACGCGCGATGTGCGCCTGGATCAGCACCTCGGCTTCGGCCGCGTCGCCGCTGACGGCCGGGATGCCCTCCTTGCGCAGCGTCTCCACCAGCTCGCGGTTCTGCTCGGCCACGACAAGGGGGATCTCCTGCTCGCGCAACTCGGCCGCCATGCGACGGCCCACGCTGCCGTAACCCACCAGCACCACCTGCCCCGTGAGCTGCCTGGGGTCGGTGGACAGGGGCAGCTCGGCCAGCGGGTCGTCGCGTTGTTCGAAACGGCGCACCAGATCGGAACGCTGGCGCAGCCAGGCCTGCAAGGGCCCGATGGCGGCGAAGAGGGCCGAATTGGCGGCGATCGAAATCAGCGCCCCGGCCAGCACCAGGCTCTGGCCCTCGGCCGGCAACAGCTTCAGGGCCACGCCCATGCCAGCCAGGATGAAGGAGAACTCGCCGATCTGCGCCAGGCTGGCGCCGATGGTCAGCGCCGTGTTGAGCGGGTAACGGAACAGCAGCACCAGGCCGATGGCCGCCAGCGTCTTGCCCACCATGATGATGGCCACCACCGCCAGCACCTTGAGCGGATCCTGCCAGAGCACCGCCGGGTCGAACAGCATGCCGACCGAGACGAAAAAGAGCACGGCAAAGGCGTCGCGCAGGGGCAGCGACTCATCGGCCGCGCGGTGGCTGTACTCGGACTCGCGCATCATCATGCCGGCGAAGAAGGCGCCCAGCGCGAAGGACACGTCGAACAGCAGGGCGGCGCCAAAGGCCACGCCGATGGCCGCGGCCACCACGCACAGCGTGAAGAGTTCGCGCGAGCCCGTGCGCGCCACCCACCACAGCAGCTTGGGAAACACACGCCGCCCCACCACCAGCATCACAGCGATGAAGGCCGCCACCTTGGCCAGTGTCAGGCCCATGGTGGTCCAGAGTTCGCCGGCATCGGCCGCGCGGCCCGTGCCGGCCTCGCCCATGACACCGGCCAGCGCCGGCACCAGCACGAGCACCAGGACCATCACCAGGTCTTCCACCACCAGCCAACCCACGGCGATGCGGCCGTTGATGCTGTCGAGCAGGCCCTTGGCTTCCAGCGCGCGCAGCAGCACCACGGTGCTGGCCACCGACAGGCACAGGCCGAAGATCAGCGCCCCGCCCCAGTGCCAGCCCCAGGCCATGCTGGCGCCCATGCCCAGCACCACGGCCATAGCGATCTGCACAATGGCGCCCGGCACGGCGATGCGCCGCACCGCCAGCAGTTCACGCAGGGAAAAATGAAGGCCCACGCCGAACATCAACAGCATCACGCCGATCTCGGCGAGTTGGCCGGCCAGGCCGACATCGCCCACAAAACCCGGCGTGGCCGGGCCAATGAACACACCCGCCAGCAGATAACCCACCAGCGGCGGCATCCTGAGCTGCATGGCCAGCAGGCCGAGGATCATCGCCAGGCCGAAGCCGGTGGCGATGGTGGCGATGAGGCTGACGTCGTGGGGCATGGGCAGAAAAAGTGTCTGACCCGAAGATACCCCATGCTGCGTCAGCGGCCGGCTGCGGGCCACCCCAAGTCCTCACAGCATGCGTTGAAACGGCCGGGCCTGTGCCCGCCCGCCGCCTCAATAACGCAGCAGCACCGGCGCCCTACTCAGCTGCGCGTTTTTCATGACGCCCGACACGCCACGCGCGTACTCCCGGCTCGCGATGATCAAGGCGTCTGCACCGTGAACAGCCGCGCGCAGGGTGGCCCCATTGCTGGGCACCGAGGCCTCCAGATCGATTTGAACAGCGGCAGATCGCTGATGCCGCCAAAAACCTCGATCTGCATGCCTTGCGGCGCGAGCTTGGCGGCCGCGCGCAGCAGAGCAGTGTGAATGGAAGCGGCACACAGGCTGCCGGACAAGGCAATCACTTTCATGTCAGTGATGCGCGCGCTGTCAGCCTCTGCGCAAAATGCGCTCAGCCAGGAAGGGCACGAACCTGGCCAGTACGCGCGCAGCCTTGGCCTTGCCCACAGCGATGTCCTGCCGATCTGCCAGGAAGCCACGCCAGAAAGCGTCGGCCACGGCATCCGGAGAAATCTTGCCGCTGCCGCGCCCGGCGGTCATGGCTGTATCCACCAGCGGCGGCATGAGCTCGAAGACGCGCACTGCGCTGCCTTCAAGCTGCCAGCGCAAAGATTGTGTATGACTGCGTAAGCCGGCCTTGCTGGCGCAATAGACGCTGGCTGATTCCTTGGGCATCAAAGCCAGCACCGAGGTGATGTTCACGATGGCGGCCGAAGCCTGGCGTGTCAAGTGCGGCAAATAAGCGTAGGTGAGCTCCAGCGGCGTGATCAGATTAAGCGCCAGCTCCTCCCTGATCGCCGCGGCCGGTAGTTCGGCAAAACGACCATTGCGCTGTATGCCTGCGTTGTTGACCAGGATGTTGACGTCCGCAAACTCCTGGGCCAGCGCGGTGCAGACGCCGGGTGTCGTCAGGTCCGCCACCTTGACGACGGTCCCCGGCATGCTCTGTGCGGCAGCTTGCAACGTCTGGGCATCGCGCCCGACCAGAATGAGCTGGTTGCCTGCGTGATGGAAACGC
>JAGWTL010000366.1 GCA_028869035.1 Burkholderiales bacterium
CCGAGGCGCTGGGCCTGCTGGTGGCGCTCAGTCTGGTGCGCGAGCTCGGTCCCGTGGTCGCGGCCCTGCTGTTTGCCGGGCGGGCCGGCACATCGCTCACGGCCGAGATCGGGCTGATGAAGGCAGGTGAGCAGCTCAGCGCCATGGAGATGATGGCGGTGGATCCCGTGCGTCGCATCCTGGCGCCGCGTTTCTGGGGTGGTGTGATCACCATGCCCCTGCTGGCGGCGGTGTTCAGCGCCGTGGGCATCCTCGGTGGCTGGCTGGTGGGGGTCGTCATGATCGGCATCGATGGCGGCGCATTCTGGAGCCAGATGCAGGGCGGTGTGGATGTCTGGAAAGACGTGGGCAACGGCGTCGTCAAGAGCATCGTGTTCGGTTTCACGGTGACCTTCATCGCGCTCTTGCAGGGTTACGAAGCCCAGCCTACCCCGGAAGGGGTGTCGTCGGCCACCACGCGCACGGTCGTGATGGCTTCGCTGTCGGTTCTGGGTCTGGATTTCATCCTGACCGCCATGATGTTTAGCATTTGAGGAGAGTGTGGTGCAACGCTCAAAAAATGATCTGTGGGTCGGCCTGTTCGTACTGATCGGGGGCCTGGCCATTCTGTTCATGGCGCTGCAGGCGGCCAATCTGCTCAACCTGAGTTTCCAGTCGACCTACCGCATCGAGGCCCGCTTCGACAATATCGGCGGGCTCAAGCCCCGGTCGGCGGTGCGCAGCGCCGGCGTGGTGATCGGCCGGGTCGAATCCATCACCTTCGACGACAGGACCTTCCAGGCTCGCGTCACCCTGGCGCTGGAGACGCGCTACAAGTTTCCCAAGGACAGTTCGCTCAAGATCCTGACCAGCGGGCTGCTGGGCGAGCAGTACGTGGGTATCGAGGCCGGCGCTCAGGACAAGAACCTGGGCAACGGCGATGTCATCACCTCGACCCAGTCGGCTGTGGTGCTGGAGAACCTCATTGGCCAGTTCATCTACAACAAGTCGGCTGAAGGCGCTGGGCCGAACGCGGCCAAGAAATGACCTTGCCGGATTGTTCGCGTCTGGGCCGACCGGCTTGGCAGTCCTGGCGCCTGCGCCTGCTGCCCTTGGTTCTGGGCCTGCTGCTGACCGCTTGTGCCACCGGTCCGCAGGCCAATCCTGCTGACCCGCTCGAACCCTGGAACCGGGGCGTCTACAAGTTCAACGATGCGCTGGACCGAAACGTGCTCAAGCCGGTGGCCACGGTGTACCAGGAGTCCACGCCCGAACTGCTGCGCAGGGGCATAGGCAACTTCTTTGCCAACCTCGAGGATGCCTGGACCACGCTCAACAGTGTCCTGCAGCTCAAGGGGCAGGCGGCGGGTGAGAGTTTCACGCGTTTTTGGGTCAACACCTTCATGGGTCTGGGCGGCGTTCTGGACGTGGCCAGCGAAATGCAGATTCCGCGCCACAACGAAGATTTCGGACAGACCCTGGGCTATTGGGGGGTGGGGGCAGGCCCCTACGTCATGCTGCCCTTGCTGGGCCCGTCCACCCTGCGCGACACGGCCGCCTTGCCGGCGGATTGGCGTGGCGACCTCGTGACCCATGTCGAGGATGTGCCGGTGCGCAACACGCTGATCGGGCTGCGCGCGGTGCACCAGCGAGCACGCCTGCTCAAGCAGGAAGGCCTGCTTGAAGGGGCTGCGCTGGACAAATATACTTTGCTGCGCGATGTCTATCTGCAGCGCCGGCGCAATCTCGTGTATGACGGGAACCCGCCGGAGGAGCCGATGGTGGAAGATATCGAGCCCGACAAGGACGAAACCGCCAAGTGAGTACTTGCCTGTCGGCTTACATGAGCCGGCGGACGTTAAGGATGGGTCGGTGCCCTGCCGGCACATCCGTTGTGTTCTGGAGAGTTACACCATGCAAAGACGAGTTTTCCATCGCCTGCTGGCCGCCTGTGCCGGTGCGGCCGTCATCCTGGTCCAGGCCTTCACGCCCGTCTGGGCGGCGGACGAAGACGCCGACGTCATGATCCAGAAACTGTCCACCGAGGTGCTCGACAGCATCAAGGCCGACACGGCCGTGAAGAGCGGCGACATGTCGCGCCTGATCACCCTGGTCGACACCAAGATCATGCCCAATGTGAACTTCCAGCGCATGACGGCCGCCTCCGTCGGTCCTGGCTGGCGCCAGGCCACGCCCGAGCAGAAGAAGCGTCTGCAGGAGGAGTACAAGATCCTGCTGGTGCGTACCTATGCCGGCGCCCTGTCGCAGGTCAACGACATGAGCGTGTCGCTCAAGCCCCTGCGCGCCGCGCCCGAGGACAAAGAGGTCGTGGTGCGCACGGAAGTCAGGGGCAAGGGCAATCCTGAGCCCGTGCAGCTCGACTACCGTCTGGAGAAAACACCGGGAGAGGGCAGGGGCTGGAAGATCTACAACCTCAATGTCATGGGCGTCTGGCTGGTGGAGACCTACCGCAGCCAGTTTGCTCAGGAAGTCAACACCAAGGGCATCGATGGCCTGATCGCTTCGCTGGTCGAGCGCAACAAGGCCAACGCCAAGAAAGCCTGACATGCTGGTGCTGCCCGCTGAACTGACCCACAAGCAGGCCTCGGCCTGCCTGCGCATGCTGGTGCAGGGCCTGCCTTCGCAGACCGGCCCGGCCGTGGTGGTGGATGCCGCCACCCTCAAGCGCTTCGATTCCTCGGCCCTGGCGGTGCTGCTGGAATTCCGGCG
>JAGWTL010000367.1 GCA_028869035.1 Burkholderiales bacterium
ACCTTGTTCATCTTGCGCACCACCACGAACTCGTCGCGGTTGGTGCCGATGGTCCCGTAGTAGTTGAAGCCGTAGCTGAACTGCGCGTAGCCGCCGATCATGTGCGTGGGTTTCAACACGATGCGCGTCACCGAGTTGTGGATGCCGCCGCGTGCGCCGGTGATCTCAGAGCCGGGGGTGTTGATGATCTTCTCCTGCGCGTGGTACATCATGACCATGCCCTTGTTCACCCGCTGGCTCACCACCGCGCGCGCCGCAATGGCGCCGTTGATGTTGAACAGCTCGACCCAGTCGTTGTCTTTGATCCCGGCGCTCCCGGCGTCGTCCTCGCTGAGCCAGATCACCGGGCCGCCGCGGTTCAGCGTGAGCATCATCAGGTTGTCGCTGTAGGTGGAGTGGATACCCCACTTCTGGTGCGGCGTGATGAAGTTCAGCAGGATCTCGGTGTTGCCGTTGGGCTTGATGCCGTGGATGCCGGCCGTGGTCTTCAGGTCCACCGGCGGCTTGTAGCTGGACAGGTTTTCCCCGAAGGCGGTCATCCACGGGTGGTCCAGGTAGAACTGCTGGCGGCCGGTCAGGGTGCGCCACGGTATCAGCTCGTGCACGTTGGTGTAGCCGGCGTTGTAGGACACGGTCTCGCTCTCGATGCCGCTCCAGGTCGGGCTGGAGATGATCTTGCGCGGCTGGGCCTGGATGTCGCGAAAGCGGATCTTCTCGTCTTCGCGGTACAGGGCCAGGTGGGTGTGGTCGCGCCCGGTCTGCTTGCCCAGCGCCTCCCAGGCCTTGACGGCCACGTGGCCGTTGGTCTCGGGGGCCAGCTGCAGCACCACCTCGCAGGCGTCGATGTCGGTCTCGATCTTGGGCATGCCGCAGGTGGCGCCTTCGGCACGGACCACGCCGTTGAGTTCACCGAGCTGCTTGACTTCGGTCTGGGTGTTCCAGGCGATGCCCTTGCCGCCGTTGCCCACCTTGTTCATCAGCGGACCCAGGGCCGTGAAGCGCTTGTAGAGATTGGGGTAGTCGCGCTCGACCACGGCCATGTTCGGCGCGGTCTTGCCGGGGATGAGCTCGCACTCGCCCTTTTTCCATTCCTTGACGCCGAAGGGCTGGGCCAGTTCGGCCGGGCTGTCGTGCATCAGCGGGCTGAGCACCATCTCGCGTTCCACGCCCAGGTGGCCCACGCAAAGCTCGCTGAACTTCTTGGCGAAACCCTTGTAGATGTCCCAGTCGCTCTTGCTCTGCCAGGCCGGGTCCACCGCGGTGGACAGCGGGTGGATGAAGGGGTGCATGTCACTGGTGTTGAGATCGTTCTTCTCGTACCAGGTGGCGGTAGGCAGCACGATGTCTGAGTACAGGCAGGTCGTGCTCATGCGGAAGTCCAGCGTGACCAGCAGGTCCAGCTTGCCTTCGGGGGCCTGGTCGTGCCAGACCACCTCGGTGGGCAAGCCCGTTCGGGCTGAGCTTGTCGAAGCCCCTTGGCGCTCGCTCCCTTCGACAGGCTCAGGGCGAACGGATTGCTCTCCCAGGTCCTTGCCCTGCACACCGTGGCTGGTGCCCAGCAGGTGCTTGAGGAAGTACTCGTGGCCCTTGCCGCTGGAGCCCAGCAGGTTGGAGCGCCAGACGAACATATTGCGCGGCCAGTTGGCCGGATGGTCCGGGTCCTCGCAGCTCATCCTGAGCGTGCCGTCCTTCAGGCCCCTGACCGTGTAGTCCTTGGGGTCCATGCCGGCGGCGGTCGCGTCCTTCACGATCTGCATGGGGTTGGTCTGCAGCTGCGGGGCGCTGGGCAGCCAGCCCATGCGTTCGGCGCGCACGTTGTAGTCGATCATGCTGCCGCCGAAGGCTGCTCTGTCGGCCAGCGGCGAGAGCACCTCGCCCATGGTCAGCTTCTCGTAGCGCCACTGGTCGGTGTGGGCGTAGAAGAAGCTGGTGCTGTTCATCTGGCGGGGCGGGCGGATCCAGTCCAGCGCGAAGGCCAGCGCGGTCCAGCCGGTCTGCGGGCGCAGCTTCTCCTGGCCCACGTAGTGGGCCCAGCCACCGCCGCTCTTGCCGATGCAGCCGCAGAGCATCAGCATGTTGATGATGCCGCGGTAGTTCATGTCGCTGTGGTACCAGTGGTTCATGGCCGCACCGATGATGACCATGGACTTGCCCTTGGTCTTGTCGGCGTTGTCGGCAAACTGGCGCGCCACGGTGATGAGCTGGTGGTGCGGCACGCCGGTGATCTTTTCCTGCCAGGCCGGGGTGTAGGGTGTGTTCTCGTCGTAGTTCTGCGCGGCGTTCTCGCCGCTCAGGCCGCGGGCCACGCCCAGGTTGGCGGCTTGCAGATCGAACACCGTGGCGACCAGCGCTTCGCGCTTCTCGCCTTCCTTGCCCAGCGAGATGCGGGTCACCGGCACGGTGCGCACCAGCACGTTGCTGGCTGCGGCGCCCGTTGCGTTGTTGGGGAAGTGCTCGTGCTCGATGCCGCCGAAGTAGGGGAAACCGATCTTCGCGGTTTCGGCCTTGGCGCCGCCTTCGAGGGCCGAGAGCTTGAGTTTCACGTCATGGCCGTGGCGTGCTTCCTTGGCTTCCAGGTTCCACTGGCCGGCGTCGGCGCGGCCGTCCGGGCCCCAGCGGAAGCCGATGGCACCCTTGGGGCAGACCACCTTGCCGTCTTCGTTGATGGCCACGGTCTTCCACTCGGGGTTGTTGGCCTGGCC
>JAGWTL010000368.1 GCA_028869035.1 Burkholderiales bacterium
GTGATCGCTTCGTTCAACAAGACGGTGGTATGTGTCCATGGGGCGTTTTCCACCGTCTTCCTTCAGAAGGAGAAGTCCTTGAAGACGTCGGGCATGTCGCCCTGCATGGCCTGGGCCTCCTGCGCGTCGTAACTCGCCTTGTCCCAGAGCTCGAAGTGGTTGCCCATGCCCAGCAGCATGGTGTCGCGCACGATGCCGGCGGCGGCGCGCAGTTCGGGCGAGACCAGCACACGACCGGTGCCGTCCATCTCCACGTCCATGGCATTGCCCAGGAAGATGCGCTTCCACCACTGCGCCGCCATGGGCAGCGCAGCGATGCGCTCGCGGAACTTCTCCCACTCGGGCCGGGGAAAGACCATCAGGCAGCCATGCGGGTGGCGGGTGATGGTGAGCTGGCCGGCGGCCATGGCGCTGAGCACGTCACGGTGCCGGGTCGGCACCGACAGCCGCCCCTTGGCATCCAGACTCAGCGACGAAGCCCCTTGAAACACGCGCACAACCCCTTTTTCTGCACCAGTACGTGAGGGCGAAAAGCGCGAGCGCACTTTTCACCACTTAATTCCACTTTTTTGCACTGTATCAGCAAAACATCGCCAAGCAAGGGGTGAGTCAGAAAAATTTCAATGAAATCAAGGACTTAGAAACACTTTCATACAATTATCTCGCTTGAAAAATCGTTCTAAATGAAGGACTTAGCAAATGATATGAATGTGATGGATGAAGGAAGACAGAGGGTCCGTCGTCGCACCGATACGGCGCAAAAATGCGACGGCGACACAAGGAATCCGGGCACGTGTCACGGGGTGATACAGCTGCATGGCGCTGCCAACCGCGCCCGCCCCCAAAAAACTCAGGCGGCGCGCGGCACCACCCGGGCGTGTTCGGAGATGCCGATCACGTTGAAGAAGGCGGCCACGATGCGGTTGACATCGCGGAACTGCACCTGGCAGCCCCTGCCCTGCTGCTCGGCCACCCAGTTCAGGATGCTGCCGGCCGCCGAGAAGTCGACGCGGATGAGGCGGGCGCAGGACACCACCATGCGGGTGGCCCCCTCCATGCCGGCCTCCAGCCTGGCCAGAACCTCGGCGGCATCACCCAGGATCTCGCCATAGAGCTCGACCACGGCGGGCGGCTGGTCCTCCAGGCCGACCGGCATCGTCAGGTTCTGCAGCGGATCGTCCCAGGTCGAGTGCGGATCGTCCCAGTGCGAACGGATATCCTCGGCCTCGGCCTCGGCCGCGTTCATCGCGCCCTGTAATTCACAGCTGCAATGCGCCTTCTGCCAGGACGGTGGCGACACCTCATAGGTGACGCAATAGTCCAGCGCCACCAGTTCGAAGGCATCCTGCAGACGCATGATGCGCAGCGCGTCCATGCGCAACTGCCAGCACAGGGCTTCCACGCTGCGGTCCCCCGAAGGCGTGAGCGCGAGCAAGGCGCGCTCCAGACTGGCATGGCCGCGAAAAACCAGGGTGGCCGGGGTCACGCACCACTGGGCGACCAGACGGGCCAGGTTCGGCACGGCATCCGGACCGATACCCGCCAACCCATGCCAGTCCAGCACCAGCGCACCGGGCACGCGCATCAGCGCCTGCAGTTCTTCGAGCGCCGCAGCCGTCAACTGGGCCGGGCTGCTCCAGTCCGGCGCACGGGCCGCCGAAGAGGCACGGGCTGCCGGCGCTGCATTGGCCTTGGAACGCCCCAGCAGATCGGGCGTGGAAAACCAGGCCGGGGCCGAACGGCCAAACCGGTTGGCGAATTCGATGGCCACGCTGTCGAAGCGCGCCTGCTGGCCGGTGGCGCGGTAGAGGTCGAACAGGGCCGACATCCAGGTCTCGGCGAGGTCGGGGCGCAGGCCGTCGCCCTGCAGCGCCGCTAGCAGGCTTTCCTCGGCACCGCTGTCGTCGCCATTGGCAAAACGGATGGCGGCGTCCTCCAGGTCGGGATCGGTCAGGTTGTCGGACGGTGCCGCGGCGTACAGACGCTGCGTCGAGAAGCCAGCCCCCATGGGCGCACCTCCGCGCGCCGCAACAGGCTGGGGCTGCGCACGGGCCGGCGCAGCGCGCCCGGCAGCCACCGGGGCCTCCCGCAAACCCATGGGCGCAGGGATGGTGGGCGCGTTCTCGGCCAGCTGGGTGGGCTGGTATTGACCCGCCCTCGGCGCATCGGCCCACTGGGAGCCATCGGGTCGCAGCTCCGAGGCTTCGGTCGCCTCGAAGCGGCTGTCTTCGTCCTGGTTGGACGTGGGAGCAGAGCTCGGTGGTTCGGTCGGGCCGGCCTCAGGGCGCACGCCCTGGGGCGAGACGGGGAAGGCCCCGGCGCGCGAGCCGGCTTCCTTGCCCTTCCACCACTGGCGTGACATCTGGGCCTCGATCTCGTCGATCTTCTTCAGCGTCTCCGCGCGGTCGTCATGGTTGGAGGTCAGGCTGCTCTGGAAGAAGGACGGCCGGCCAGCCTGATCGGCCGGGCCCAGCGGCTCACGGCGGCGCAGCTTGCGCAGGTGATCGAACTCACGCTTGCGGACGAAATCGTTCTGCCGCTTGCGCTCGATCATCTCCTTGAGCGCCTCCTTGCTGTAGCCACTGTCCGCCTCGGGCTCCTTCTGGTCGAGCTCGGACCAATCCTTGGTCGGATTGCGCACGAACTTGGCCACCTTGGACAACAAGCCGGACCGGTTTTCGTCTTCAGCCATGTC